>CAXTTB010000127.1:0-8567 GCA_964246905.1 uncultured Acetobacteraceae bacterium
CGACGTCCACCACAGCCACGCGGCGCGTCGGCGGCCGTACGAGCAGGCGCTGACCCGGATCGACAGCACGTCCGACGCGCCTTACGCCTGCTCCGCCCATTTCCTGTGGATCGGCGACCGCACCCGGCAGATCGACGGCGCGCACGTCGAGTTCCTGCGCGGCGTGCACAACCCCATCGGCCTCAAGGTCGGCCCGACGATGACGCCGGACGAGCTGCTGCGCCTCATCGACGTGCTGAACCCGGCGAACGAGGCCGGGCGCCTCACGCTCATCAGCCGCATGGGCGCCGGGCGCGTGCATACGGCGCTGCCGCCCTTGCTGCGCGCGGTCGGCCGCGCCGGGCGGCGCGTCGTGTGGCTGTGCGATCCCATGCACGGCAACACCATCAGCACGGCGGCCAAGGTGAAGACGCGCAACTTCGACAGCATCCTGGCCGAGGTCCGCGGCTTCTTCGACGCCCACGCGGCGGAAGGGAGCTGGGCCGGCGGCGTCCACGTCGAGATGACGGGGCAGGAGGTCACGGAGTGCGTCGGCGGCGCGCACCGCCTGACGGAGGCCGACCTCGGCAACCGCTACGAGACGTTCTGCGACCCGCGGCTCAACGCCGAGCAGTCCTTGGAACTCGCCTTCCTGGTCGCGGCGGAGCTGAAAGCCCGCCGGATGCTCGGACGCGCCCAGGCGGTCGCCGCGCAATGACCGCGCTGGAGCCGCGTCCGGTGATCGAGGACATCGGCAGCCGCACGGACGCCTACTTCAACCGCACGCGGGAGGTGATCGGGCGGTTCGGCGACAAGCGCGTGACCTACGCCTTCTTCCTGCGCCGCCCGGTGATCTCGGCGCCGCGGCTGATGCTGGATTGGCTGACGGAGGTCGCGGCGCTGCGCGGCACGCGGTTCGCGTTCGACCAGGCGCACCCGGAGGGCACCTGGGTCGGCGCCGGAGAGCCGGTGGTCTATGTCACCGGCAGCTTCCACGAGCTGGCGGACTGCGAGACGATCTGCCTGCAGAAGCTCGGCGCCGCCTGCGTCGCGGCGCACAACGCCTACCAGATGTGCATGGCGCTGCCCTCCGCGCGCTTCCTCGCGATGGAGGCCCGGCACTGCGCCGGGGCCGAGATGCAGGACATGATGGGCTACGCCGCGAGCGTCGGCAGCGCCGCGGCGCAGCGGGAGGGTGCCCACGGCTTCGTCGGCACCTCCTCCGACCTGGCAGCACCCTATTTCGGCGGCACGCGGGGCCTCGGCACCATGCCGCACGCGCTGATCGGCTACGCCGGATCGACGGTGCGGGCGGCGGAGATGTTCCACGAGACCTGCCCGGACGAGGCGCTGACGGTGCTGACCGACTTCTTCGGGCGGGAGATCACCGACGGGCTGGAGGTGTGCCGCCGCTTCCCGGAGCTGGCCGCCGCCGGGCGGCTCTCGGTGCGGCTCGACACGCATGGCGGACGCTATTTGGAGGGGCTGGACCCCGCCGAGAGCTACGCCGCCCTGGAGCGCAACGCGCCCGGCGCCATCCGCCGTTACCGCAGCGACCAGGAACTGCGCCATCTCGTCGGCACCGGCGTCTCGGCCGCGGCGATCTGGCGGATGCGGGAGGCGCTGGACGAGGCCGGCTTCCCGCAGGTGCGGATCGTGGTGTCGTCCGGGTTCGGCGTCGCCAAGTGCCGTGTGATGGCGGACACGCGCGCCCCCATCGACGTGGTGGGCACCGGCAGCTTCATCCCGGACGACTGGCACGAAACCTACGCCACCGCCGACATCGTGGAGTACGACGGGGAGGCGCGGGTGAAGGTCGGGCGCGAGTTCCTGCTGCGCGCCAACCAGGCGCGGCAGGCCGAGGCCCGGCGTGTTGAAAGCGTGCCTACAAACCCCAGGTCCCCCGCATGACCCTCCGCATCGCGCTCGCCCAGATCGACCCGCACGAAGGGGATGTGACCGCCAACCTCGCCCGCATCCGCCGCGCCCGGGCCGACGCGGCGGCGCTGGGCGCTGATCTGGTGGTGACGCCCGAGTTCTCCATCGGCGGCTACCCGCCGGAGGACCTGGTTCGCAAGCCGTCCTTCGTCGAGATGTGCGACGCGGCCATAGCGGAGTTGGCGCGGGACACCGGCGACGGCGGGCCGGGCCTCATTGTCGGCGGCCCGTGGCGCGACGGCGGCAAGCTCTACAACGCGGCCTTTGTGCTGGACGAGGGGCGCGTGACCGCACGCCGGGCCAAGCACGAGCTGCCGAACTACGGCGTGTTCGACGACAAGCGCGTGTTCGACGCCGGCCCCAGCCCCGGCCCGGTCGCCTTCCGCGGCTACCGCCTGGGCGTCATGGTGTGCGAGGACTTCTGGCTCCCGGCGGTGTCGGAAACCTTGGCCGAGAGCGGCGCCGAGATGCTGCTGTCGATCAACGGTTCGCCGTTCGAGGACGGCAAGCAGGCCCGCCGGGTGGAGCTGGGCGTCGAGCGCGTGGTGGAGACCGGGCTACCCTTCGTGTTCCTCGGCCAGGTCTGCGGCCAGGACGAGCTGGTGTTCGACGGCGCGAGCTTCGTGCTGAACGCCGACCGCACGCTCGCGGTGCAGATGCCGTACTTCGCCGAGGCGCTGACGCTGACGGAATGGCAACGCGACGGCGACACGCTGGCCTGCGCGCCCCAGCCCCTGCCGCCGGAGCCGGACCGGCTGGAGCTGATCTACCGCTGCATGATGCTGGGCCTCGGCGACTACGTGCGGAAGAACCGCTTCCCCGGCGTGCTGCTCGGCCTGTCGGGCGGCATCGACAGCGCCCTGTCGGCGGCGGTGGCGGTCGATGCGCTGGGGGCGGCGCAGGTCCGCGCCGTCATGCTGCCCAGCCCCTACACCAGCCAGCACAGCCTGGACGACGCGGCCGAGTGCGCGCGGCTGCTCGGCATCCGCTGCGACACCGTGCCGATCAGCCCGGCCATGCACGCCTTCGGCGACGCGCTGGCGCCGCTGTTCGAGGGGCGCCAGGCCGACATCACGGAGGAGAACATCCAGTCGCGCTCCCGCGGCCTGATTCTCATGGCGCTGTCCAACAAGTTCGGCGACATGCTGCTGACCACCGGCAACAAGTCGGAGATGTCGGTGGGCTATGCGACGCTGTACGGCGACATGTGCGGCGGCTACTCCGTGCTCAAGGACGTTTACAAGACCACCGTGTTCGCGCTGTGCCGCTGGCGCAACGCCCATGTGCCGGAAGGGGCGCGCGGGCCGCACGGCCCGGTGATGCCGGAGCGCGTCATCACCAAGCCGCCCTCCGCCGAGTTGAAGCACGACCAGACCGACCAGGACTCCCTGCCGCCGTACGAGGACCTGGACGCCATCCTGGAGGGCCTGGTCGAGGGCGAGCAGTCCGTCGATGCGCTGGTCGCCCGCGGCCATGACCGGGCGACGATCCTGCGGGTGTGGCGGATGCTGGACCGCGCCGAGTACAAGCGGCGCCAGGCCCCGCCCGGCGTGAAGATCACCCCGCGCGCCTTCGGACGCGACCGCCGCTACCCCATCACCAACGGCTACACGGGCCTGGTCGCGTGAGCGACGCGCCGCCCGAAGGCTGGCGCGTCCGCATCCTGGACCTTTCAGGCGGCGCCGAGGACAACATCGTGGAGGACGTGCCGGGCTTCCTGTCGCTGGAGCACGCCAACCTGTTCGCCCGGCGCTACGTGCGGGACAGCATCGAGCGGTGCCGGGCGCGCGGCATGGAGGCGCAGGCGGTGCTGGACGCCTGGTTCGCCTACGGCGAGGACGCGGAGGTGCTGGGCGCGGGCGGCGACGGGTGGCGCAGCGCCTCCGAGCTGCACGACTTCGCGGCCCGGCGCGCCGCGGCGCCCGACCGCGACTGGCGCTCCATCGACCCCCGCCTGGTCACGGACGATGACGAGGACGACGATGGCCCGGTCGCCGAGAACGGGCATGGGACGGCATGAAGGTCCGCTTCGCCCCAAGCCCCACCGGCCTGCTGCACGTCGGCAACGCCCGCATCGCGCTCGCCAACTACCTGCTGA
Organism: uncultured Acetobacteraceae bacterium; assembly: GCA_964246905.1. Lineage (GTDB taxonomy): Bacteria > Pseudomonadota > Alphaproteobacteria > Acetobacterales > Acetobacteraceae > CAHJXG01. The sequence continues at coordinate 4,016 of CAXTTB010000127.1, forward strand.
CCCGGCGTCACGGCGGCCAGTTCCTGCTGCGGCTCGACGACACCGACGCCGAGCGCAACCGCCCGGAGTACGCCGAGGCCATCACCCATGACCTGCGCTGGCTCGGCCTCTCCTGGGACGAGGAGTTGCGCCAATCGGACCGGCTGGACCGCTACGAAGCGGCGGCGGAGCGGCTGAAGGCGTCCGGGCGGCTCTACCCCTGCTTCGAAAGCGAGGAGGAGCTGAACGCCAAGCGCGAGCTGCGCGTCCGCCGCAAGCAGCCGCCGATCTACGACCGCGCCATGCTCAAGCTGACGCCGGAGCAGCGCGCGGCGGCCGAGGCGAACGGCAAGCGCCCGCATTGGCGCTTCCTGCTGTCGGGCTACCCGGCGGAATGGGGCGACATGGTGCTGGGGCCGCGCACGGTGAAGCTCTCCGCCATCTCCGACCCCATCCTGATCCGCGCCGACGGCACGCCGCTCTACACCTTCACCTCCGTCGTGGACGATATCGAGACCGGGATCACCCACGTGGTGCGCGGCGAGGACCACGTGACCAACACCGGCATCCAGATCGACATCCTGGCCGCCCTCGGCGCGCGCCCCTCCGCCATGCGCTTCGCCCACCTGCCGCTGCTGGTGGACCAGGACGGCGGCAAGCTGTCGAAGCGGGTGGGCGCGCTGTCGCTCCGCAGCCTGCGCGGCGACGGGATCGAGCCGCAGGCGCTGGCCGGCTACCTCGCCCGCCTCGGCACCGCCGACGACCCGGCGCCGCAGCCCGCGGAGGAGATCGCCGCCACCTACGACCTGTCCCGCGTGTCCCGCTCTGCCGCGCGCTTCGACGGGCGGCAGTTGCTGGCGCTGAACCGCCGGGTGCTGCATGAATTGCCGTTCGACGCGGTGCGGGACCGCCTGCCGCCCTCCGCCACCACGGCGTTCTGGCTCGCGGTGCGCGGCAACCTCGACCTGCTGAACGAGGCGCGCGGCTGGTGGGACGTGGTGGCCGGCACCATCATCCCGCCGCTGATCGAGGGGGAGGCCGAGTATCTCGGCACTGCCCGCGACGCCCTGCCGGCGGAGCCTTGGGACAACGACGTATGGGCCAAATGGATCGACGCGCTGAAAGCCGCCACGGGCCGCAAGGGCCGGAACCTGTTCCTGCCGCTGCGCCTGGCGCTGACCGGGGAGGACCACGGGCCGGAGCTGCGGGACCTCTTGCCGCTGATGGGCCGGGAGCGCGCGGCGGAGCGGCTGCGCTTGGCGGCGGCGTGAGCGGCCTGCACGACCGAACTGAAATGGGCTAAACCCGCCCATGCCCACTCTCACGCTCCACAACACCCTGACCCGGCGGCGCGAGGCCTTCGTGCCGCTCGACCCGCAGCACGTCCGCCTATACGTCTGCGGCCCCACCGTCTATGACCTGGCGCATATCGGCAACGCCCGCGCGGAGACGGTGTTCGACGTGCTGGCCCGGCTGCTGCGGCACCTGTTCCCGCGCGTCACCTACGTCCGCAACATCACCGACGTGGACGACAAGATCAACGCCCGCGCCGCCGCGAGCGGGGAAGGCATCGGCGCCGTCACCGCCCGCACCGCCGCCCAGTTCCACGCCGACATGGCGGCGCTCGGCAACCTGCCCCCCGACATCGAGCCGCGCGCCACCGAGCACATCGCGGGCATGGTCGCGCTGATCGAGCGGCTGATCGCGGGCGGCCACGCCTACGCCGCCGACGGGCACGTGCTGTTCGCCGTCGCGAGCTTCGATCAATACGGCGCGTTGTCCGGACGCAGCACGGACGAGCTGCTGGCCGGCGCGCGGGTGGAGGTGGCGCCCTACAAGCGCGACCCCGGCGACTTCGTGCTGTGGAAGCCGTCGCCGCCGGAGCTGCCGGGCTGGGACAGCCCCTGGGGCCGCGGCCGCCCTGGCTGGCATATCGAGTGCAGCGCGATGGCCTGGCAGTACCTCGGCGAGACCTTCGACATCCACGGCGGCGGCGGCGACCTGCTGTTCCCGCACCATGAGAACGAGCGGGCGCAGAGCCTGTGCGCCCTGCCGGGCAGCGGCTTCGCCCGGGTCTGGCTGCACAACGGCATGTTGAACCTGAACGGGGAGAAGATGTCGAAGTCGCTCGGCAACTTCCTCACCGTCCGCGACGTGCTGGGCATGGCGCCGGCGGAGGCGGTGCGGCTGATGCTGCTGCGGTCGCAGTACCGGGGCACGCTGGAGTTCAGCGGTCCGGGGCTGGCGGAGGCGCGGGGCGAGCTGGACCGCTTCTACCGCGCCCTGGCCCGCACGCCGGCGGAGGAAGGGCCGGTGCCCGAGGCGGTCATGGACGCCCCGGTGCCTGGCACCGTGCTTGACGCTTTATGCGACGACCTGAACACGCCGCTTGCCCTGGCGGCCCTGCACAAGCTCTCCGACGACGCCATGGCCGGCGACCGCGCCGCCGCGGCGGGATTGCGGGCCGGGGGCGCGCTGATGGGACTGCTGCAGGCCGACCCGGCGGCGTGGTTCCAGGGCGGGGACGACGCATCCGCCATCGAGGCCGCCATCGCCGACCGCATCGCTGCCCGCCGTGCCCCGGGCTTGACCCGGGCCCACGCCCTCCCGGCCGAGTGGCTGGCGCGCGGCGTGGCGTGCGTGGCCCCGCCGGACGGCACGTCGGACGGGCGCCGGGTCGCGTCGCCTCCCGCATGACCCGGCCCGCATGACGGGGCGGGACGGCGGCGCCGACCTCGCGCCGATGGGAGGGAACAGCCCGGTCGTCATCCTGGTGCGTCCGCAGCTCGCCGACAACATCGGCGCCTGCGCCCGGGCCATGGCCAACGGCGGCCTGTTCCACCTGCGGCTGGTGGCCCCGCGCGACGGCTGGCCGCAGGAGCGCGCCTGGCGCATGGCGTCCGGCGCCGACCGCATCCTGGACCAAGCGGCGCTGCACGCCACGGTGGCCGACGCCGTGGCGGACCTGCACCGCGTCTTCGCCACCTGCCCGCGCCCGCGCCACGTCATCAAGCCGGTGATGACGGCCCGCGCCGCCGCCGGCGCGCTGCGGGAGGCCGAAGGGCGCGGCCTGCGCTGCGGCATCCTGTTCGGGCCGGAGCGCGCCGGCCTCGACAACGACGACATGGCGCAGGCCGACACGCTGGTGCGCTACCCGCTCAACCCGGCGTTCGACAGCCTGAACCTGGCGCAGGCGGTCATGGTAATGGCCTATGAATGGTGGACCGCGGCGGACGAGACGCCGGGCCAGCGCCTGATGACCCACGAGACGGCGGTGGCGCCGAAGGGGCAGATCGAGAACCTGCTGGCCCACCTGATCGACGAGCTGGACGCGAGCGGCTTCCTCCGCAACGCGCCGAAGCGGCCCGGCATGGTGCGGAACCTGTATCACTTGTTCCAGCGCGGCGAGGTGACGGAACAGGAGCTTCGCACCCTGCACGGCGTCGTCAGCATGTTGGCGCTGGGCCGGCGGCGGCGCGGACGGCTGGAGCCGGACGTTTTTGATGCAGAGGGGCTTGATGCAGATCGGACTGATGCAGAGGGGCCTAATCCGGGTTTGTGAGCCGCTTCGCCAGGCGGCGGGACAGCAGCCAGCCGATGATCGCCGACGACGGCCCGCCGATGATGATGGGCACCAGGCCGAACGGCTGGCCGTTCGCCATCAGGTCCATGCCGATGCCCAGCATCGAGCCGCCGATGATGCCGCCGGTCACGCCGGACGCGATGCCGAGCCAAAGGATGTCGCCGCGTGTGATCATGCGGGCAGACATGCGGGTGTTGCAGCCGTTTGACAACGGGGCACGCCCGCCTTACCACGCGCGCACTGCCGGGAACGTGGACGCGCCTCCGGGGCGTGCGCCCGCCGCATCGCCATGCGGCCTACCGGCGCAACAAGCGGCGCCGAAGCGCCGCATAGAAGATGGAGACCGCGCATGACCAAGCGCGCCGAAAGCAAGTACAAGATCAACCGCCGCCTGGGCGTCAACCTGTGGGGCCGCGCCAAGTCGCCGATCAACAAGCGCGAGTACGGGCCGGGCCAGCATGGCCAGCGGCGCAAGCAGAAGCCGACCGACTTCGGCATCCAGCTCATGGCGAAGCAGAAGCTCAAGGGCTACTACGGCAACATCAGCGAGAAGCAGTTCCGCAAGTACTACGACGAGGCCGTGCGCCGCAAGGGCGACACCAGCGAGAACCTGATCGAGCTGCTGGAGCGCCGGCTGGACGCCGTGGTGTACCGCCTCAAGTTCGCCATCACCCCCTTCGCCTCGCGGCAGTTCATCAACCACGGCCATGTCATGGTGAACGGCAAGAAGGTGAACATCCCGTCGTTCCTGGTGCGCGACGGCGACGAGATCGAGGTGCGGGAGAAGTCGAAGCAACTCGCCGTCGTGCTGGACTCCGCGCAGAGCGGCGAGCGGGACGTGCCGGACTACCTGGAGGTGGACCACCGCGCCATGAAGGGCCGCTTCGGGCGCGCGCCGAAGCTGACCGACGTGCCGTATCCCGTGTCGATGGAGCCGAACCTGGTCGTCGAGTTCTACTCGCGCTGATCCGTCCCCATATGGAGGATGCA
>CAXTTB010000128.1:0-8553 GCA_964246905.1 uncultured Acetobacteraceae bacterium
CTTCATGCCCGGCGCCGCCGCCCGGCTGAGCGCGAAGGCGGCCCCCAGGTTCACCGCCAGGATCTCGTCCCACGCCGCGTCCGTGATCGCCTCGATGGGCTGGAACACCTGGCCCGCCACGCCGCCGGCGTTGTTGACCAGCACGCCGATGGGAGCACCCGCCGCCTGCTCGACCGCCGCGATCCAGGCGGCGCCGGCGGCGCGGTCCGCGAGGTCCACGGCCGCCATCTCCACGCCCGCGACCTGTGCCGCCTCGGGCGCGCAACCGAACACCCGCGCGCCGAGATGAGAAAAACTCTCGGCGATGGCCCGGCCCAGCCCGTGCCCAGCGCCGCTCACCGCGACCACCTGGCCGTCGAACCCGATGTTCATTCGTGCAAAGCCATGGGCAGCAATTCCAGAAGGTTATCGTCCGACAGCGCCCGGCGCCCCTGCTCGACCTCGTGGATCAGCGCGACCAGGCGGGTGATGGCCGGGCAAGGAAGGCCATGGCGGGTGCCGATCTCCACGATGGGGGCGATCTGCACATCGACCTCCGTGCGCCGCTTGCGGACCGCGAGGTCGCGCCAGACGCCGGAATGGGTCTTGGCGCTGGGCCGGTTGAACGCCACCATGGCGGCGACGCTGGCCCGCGCCGCCGCCTCGGACGCGCCGGGCCGGAAGGCGTCCGGGTCGAAGCCATTGAAGCCGCGGGGCTGCACGCCCTCCGCCAATGCGACCGCCACCGCCTCCCCGCCCAGCGCGCGCCAGGCCGGCAGCAGCTCCGGGCGGGCCAGGCAGTCGGCGCTGCCCAGTTGGCCCAAGCCTTGCGCGAACAGCATCGCGCCGTAGCCGAGCTTGCCCCAAAGGTACGACCAGATGTCCGGCGTCATGACCGCATCCGGCTCGAACGCCCGCATCAGTTCATGCAGCGCCGTGAGCCGGGGCGTCATCGTGCCGTCGATCTCGCCCAGCACCACTGCACCGCGGTTGCCGAACAGGATGTCGCCCGGCCCCATCCAGTCCGCGCCGAAGTTGACGAAGGCGCCCATCGTGCGCCCAGGCCCGACGACGCCGGCGACCAGCGTCTCGCACAGGCCGTTCTGCAGGGACAGCACAGTGCCGTCGGCGGTCAGGTGCGGCAGCAGGGCGCGGCAGGCGTCCTCCGTGTGGTGCGCCTTGACGCAGAGGAAGATGCGCGGCCAGGTGCCCGTGACCTCGGAGGGCAGCAGGGCGGAGGCCTGTATGGAGAAATCCTCGACCGGGCCGCGGATGCGGAGGCCGGGGCCGCGGATCGCCGCGACGTGCTCCGGCACCACATCGACGAACGTGACCGCATGCCCGGCGCGCGTGAGATACGCCCCCACCGTGCCGCCGATGGCGCCGGCGCCCCAGACCAGGATGCGGTCATCGCCGATCATGGCGCCCCCCGGTATTCGGCGTTGAGCATGGAGTAGTGGACGGCGTCCCACCGCTCCCCCTCCACCCGGGCCGTCGAGCGCCGGATGCCCTCCCGCACGAAGCCGAGGGCGTCATAGAGGCGGATGGCGGCGGCGTTGAAGGTATAGGCGTTGAGTTCCAGCCGGTCGATGGCCGGGTCCTGGAACACGGCGGCCAGCACCTGGCGGATCAAGGGCGCGGCCAGGCCCTGCCCGCGTGCGGCCGGGGCGATGCCGACCATGGTGAGCAGCGCCGTGCCGTGGCGCCCATCCACGACGCTGGCGATGGCGGCCAGGGTGCCGTCCCGGTTCCCGGCCCAGATGCGGCGGGCCGGGCGGGCGCCGGTTGTCTCGGCCAGGAGCGCCGTCATCTGCGCTTCATCCAGGGGGAACGTGCGGGCGGGTCCGCCCCATTGCACCAGCTCGGCCGGGGTCTGGAACCAGGCGAGCAGAGGCAGGATGTCGGCTTGGCAGAATGGGCGAAGCTCCACGGCGGGCGGCCTTTTCGTAGGGTGTCGAGACAACCATGCCCGGGTGAATGATGGAAGCCCGGCCCTTGGCCGCGCGGTGTTCAGCGAGGCCGGTGCCGCCGTCTCAGCAGGAGCAAGGCGGCGGACCAGGACGCCCACACCAGCAGCGCGACGGCGAAGGCGGCGGCGAGGCCCCAGGGCCGGACGGCAAGGTGCAAGGCGAGCAGCATCATGCCGAACCCCAGCATCGACCGCAGCGCGTTGGCCGCCAGCAGCGAGGAAGCCGGGCCGCCGATCCGTGGCCGCACGATGACGAACAGGCTGATGAGGCTGATCGGGAACACCGCCGCGATCCCGGTGACGCCGGGGCCGAGCGCCGTGCTGACCGCGACGACGAGCGACACGAACACGGCGACCGCCGCGGCGCGGACGGGAAGCTCGAACCACCGGCGCCGGGCGGGAGGCGCCGATGGGGGTTCCGCGCCGCGGCGGGCATGGGGCAAGGCGAAGCCGACGCCGTAGGTGGCGAGGTTCAGCAACAGCGCCGTCCACGGGGTCCAGGCGGCCTGCTGCACCGCGAGGCCCGCCGCCAGCCAGGCCAGCACGGCGGCGCCGAGGCTGGTCCCTGGAGCCGCCCTCCCGGCCAGGGCGCCGTAGGCGATCAGGAACACCCCGTTCGCCGCGTTGGCCGCGAAGCTGCTGAGCGCGCTGGCGGCGACGAAGCCCGCCCCGTGCTGCATGGCCAGGAACACGTAGGCGGGTCCGGTTGACACCGGCAGGGTCGCGACCAGTGCGCCCCAGAACGGGCCAAGGACCTCCGCGGCGGCGGAGGCGGACACGACGAGCAGGGCCGTCGCCAGGGCCTTGACGAGGGGCGGCAGCCATGATGCGGCAGTCATCGGATGCGGTCTTCCGCCTGCCGGGTCGGAGCACGCCAAGCACGCCCTTTACTCCACCCGTGATGCGGGAGCGGCCACGCCCTGTCAAGGACGGCCTCGACCGGGTTCGCACGCCCTTGATCCCCGTGCGGGATGGCCTTGAATAGGCACCAGCGCCATTGCACGCCGCGGAGGCTGAAGCCATGCCCCGACCCGATCCTCCACCCCGCCGGGTCCGGCTGTTCCGCAGCAACGGCTACCAGGCCCTCCGCATCCCGGCGGAGTTCGAGTTGCCCGGCAGCGAGGCCGTCATCAGCCGTGACGGCGACCGCCTCATCATCGAACCCGTATGCAAGAACGGTCTGGCGGCGCTCCTCGATAGCTGGGAGCCATTGGATGAGGAGTTTCCGGACATCGACGACCCGCCGCCGAAACCGAAGGATGTATTCTAACCGCGGAATGTATGCTGGATATGGGCGACATCAGCGAAGGGCGTCTCGCGTCGATGCGGCGCATCCTTGTCATGGGACCGCCCGGGAGCGGCAAATCCACTCTGGCCCGTCAGATCGGGGAACAGCAGGGTCTGCCGGTCTTCCATCTGGACCAAGCCTTCTGGCAACCCGGATGGACCCAGACGCCGGCTGATTGCTTCCGGTCAGAGGTGGAGCGCATTGCCGGGCTGCCCGCCTGGGTCATCGACGGCAACTACATCGACACCATCGGACCGCGCTTTGCCGCCGCCGATCTCGTCATCCACCTCGACGTGCCGTCCTGGCTTGCCATGCTGCGCCTGCTGCGGCGTATCGTCAGCAGCTACGGCCGCGTTCGGGCGGACGCCGCGCCGGGCTGTGCCGAACGTTTCGACTTGGCCTTCCTGCGCTTTGCCTGGTCCTGGAACCGCGTGAGGCGAGCACGCGGCCTTGCGTTGGTTGAGAGTTTTCCCGGCTGCAAACTCGTGCTCAGAACCCGGGCCGAACGACGCCGGCTGCTTGGGTGCCGGCGTTGACTCCCCCCAACCGACAAACCTAGCCTCGCACACCTTTGGCTCAGGAGACCCCATGCGTCGAACACTGCTCAGGACCGGCTTCGCAGCCCTCATTACGGCGGCCACCCTGGCCCTGCCGCACGGCACGGACGCCGCCACCCGGGGCGGCAAGATGGTCTATGCGCGCTACGCCGACAGCCTGTTCCTCGACCCGGTGCTGAACGACGCCAACACCGACATCTGGGTGCTGACCAACCTCTACGACACGCTGCTGGCCCCCACCAAGGACGGCCTCGGCGTGCAGCCCGGCCTCGCCACCAAGTGGGAGAGTTCACCCGACGGCAAGACGCTGACGCTCACGCTCCGCCCAGGCGTGAAGTTCGCGGACGGCTCCCCGCTCGCCGCAGGAGACGTGAGATGGTCGCTCGACCGCGCCCGCGACCCCAAGGCCGGGGCGTGGTCGTCCTCGCTCGCCTCCATCGACGGCATCGAGGCGTCGGGCGACACGGTCAGGATCGCGCTCAAGCACCCGGACCCGACGATCATCCCGGCGCTGGCCACGTTCAACGCCGCCATCCTGCCGCAGACGCTGTTCGAGGCGGCGCCGGGCGAGACGCCCGAGGACAAGGCGCGGGCGTTCGCCGAGCACCCGGTCGGCTCCGGCCCCTTCGTGCTCGCCGCCTGGCAGCGCGGCGTCTCCATGACGCTTCGGCGCAACCCCTACTACTGGAAGCAGGCGGAGGACGGCAAGGCGTTGCCCTACCTCGACGAGCTCGAGTTCCAGATCATCCCCGACGACGCCACGAGGCTGCTGAAGCTCAAGGCCGGGGAGATCGACGGCACCGAGTTCGTGCCGTACGCCCGGGTCAAGGAGCTGCAGGCGGACCCGGCGCTCCGCATGGAGCTGTGGCCCTCCACCCGCATCACCTATCTGACGATGTTCGCGGGCGCCGCCTACAAGGACGGCAAGCCCAACCCGATGGCGGACCCGAAGGTGCGCCAGGCGCTGAACTACGCCGTCAACAAGGACGCGGTGATCGGCATCACCACGCTGGGCCTCGGCAAGCCGATGCGTTCCTTCATGTCCGCCACGACGCCGCTGTTCGCGGGCCAGGACCTCTACAAGTACGACCCGGCCAAGGCGCGCGCCCTGCTGGCGGAGGCCGGGTTCGCCCGCGGGTTCGAAACCTCCGTGCTCGCCCTGTCCGGCAACGCGGACGAGGCCAACAACCTGGCGATCATCCAGCAGATGTGGGGGCAAGTGGGCGTCAAGCTCCGCATCGACCTGGTGGACAACGCCACCCGCACCGCCCGCTACCGCGCGGAGGACTTCGCCATGCGGGCCTCGCTCTGGACCAACGACATCTCCGACCCTAGCCAGGTCACGTCGTACGCCGCCTGGTATCCCAACATCCACTCGCTGCATTCGCAGTGGCGGGACGAGCGCGTCGATGAGCTGTTCGTCGCCTCGCAGCAGCAGACCGACCCGGCTGCCCGCGCCGCGGAGTACAAGGAGATCCAGGACCGCTACTGCGCCGCCGCGCCCGTCGTGTTCCTGTACGAAACCCCCTACCCCGTCGCCTTCCGCAAGCAGGCGCAGGGCTTCGTGCAGATCCCGCTCGGCAACAACCTGTTCGAGGGGGCGTTCGTCGAGAAGTAGGCCGCCCGCTTGAACCGCGCCGGGCTGGTCGCCGCGCGCCTGCTGCAGATCGTGCCGACCTTCCTCGCCATCGGCGTGGTGGTGTTCGTGCTGGCGCGGCTGCTGCCCGGCGACCCCGTGAGCGCCATGCTCGGCGACCGCGCGACGGAGGAGGCGGTGGCCCGGCTCCGCGGCCAGATGGGGCTGGACCAGCCACTGTGGACCCAGTTCCTGCTGTTCGCCGGGCGGATGCTGCACGGCGACTTCGGCACCTCCATCGCGCTGCGCGTCCCGGTCACGGCGGTGATCGCGGAGCGGCTGCCGGCGACCCTGATGCTGACGGCGCTGGCGACGGTGCTGGCGGTCGTCATCGCCGTGCCGCTCGCCTTCGTGGCGGCGACGCAGGCCGGGCGCTGGCCCGATTACCTGATCCGCGCGGTGTTCCAGGTCGGGCTGTCGTCGCCGATCTTCTACGTGGGCCTGCTGCTGCTGACGGCGTTCGCCGCCGGGCTGCGCTGGTTCCCGGTGGGCGGCTACGGCGACGGGGTGGCGGGCCATCTCTACCACCTGCTGCTGCCGGCTCTCACGCTGGCGCTCAGCTTTTCCGCCGTCATCATGCGAAACCTCCGGGCGGCGGTCCTGGAGGTCTTGCAGGCGGAGTTCGTCGATTTCGCCCGCTCCAAGGGCCTGCCGCGCCGGGTCGTGCTGGCCCGGCACGTTTTCCGCCCCGCGCTGCTGTCCACCGTGACGCTGGTGGGCCTGCAGGTGGGCGCGCTGCTCGGCGGCGCGGTCATCACCGAGAGCGTGTTCGCCGTGCCCGGCGTGGGCCGGCTGATGGTGGACAGCATCTTCGCCCGCGACTACCCGGTGATCCAGGCGCTGACGCTGGTGCTGGCGGTGGTCGTGTCGCTCGCCTTCCTCGCGACCGACCTGGTGCAGATGTGGCTGGACCCGCGGGTCGCCCGATGATGCGCCCAGTGATGCGCCCGATGATGCGCTGGGGGATCGGGCGCGTGCCGGTGCCGCTGCTCGCGGGGGTGGCGATCCTCTTGGCCCTGCTGCTGTGCGCGGTCGCGCCCGGGACGGTGGCGCCCTACGACCCGCTGGCGTTCGACTACGCGGCGCTCCTGCAGCCGCCGGGGCGGGCGCACCTGTTCGGCACCGACCAGTTCGGACGGGACATGCTGTCCCGCACCATCGCCGCGTCCGCCATCGACCTGCAGATCGCGGCCTTCGCCACGGTCGGGCCGCTGCTGATCGGAACGAGCGTGGGGCTGCTGGTCGGCTACTACGGCGGGATCGCCGACGCCATGTTCGGGCGGCTGGTCGATCTCGTGGTGACGTTCCCGTTCCTGGTCCTGGTCATCGCCATCGTGGCGGTGCTGGGGCCGGGCCTGGGCAACATGTACGTCGCCGTCACCGTCGTCGGCTGGGTGTTCTACGCCCGGCTGATGCGGGGCGAGGTCCTGGTCCTGCGCGGCCAGGACTACGTGTCCGCCTGCAAGGTGCTGGGCTACGGCCAGGCGCGCATCCTGCTGCGCCACGTCCTGCCGAACGCCGCCCGTCCCGTCATCGTGTACTGGATGACCGACATGGCGCTGGCGATCCTTCTGGGATCGAGCCTCGGCTACCTCGGCCTTGGCGCGCAGCCGCCGGCGGCCGAGTGGGGCGTGCTGATCGCCGACGGCAAGAACCTGTTCACCCAGGCCTGGTGGGTCGCGGTGTTCCCCGGCTTCGCCATCGTGCTGGCCGGCATCGGCTTCAGCCTGGTGGGCGACGGCGTGGCGGACCTGCTGGACGTGCGGCGGTGATGCAACGTGAAGCGATGGCGGGGGGGCCGCTGCTGCGCGTGGACGGCCTCCGCGTCAGCTTCGCGGCACGGCGCGGCACGGTGCGCGCCGTCGATGGCGTGAGCTTCGCGGTGGACGCCGGGGAGATCGTGGGCCTGGTCGGCGAGAGCGGGTCCGGCAAGAGCGTGACGCTGCGCGCCATCACCCGGCTCTTGCGCCGCACCGCCACGGTGTCCGGTCGGGCCGAGTGGCGGGGACGCGACCTGCTGGCCCTCCCCGAACGGGCGCTGCGCGCGGTCCGCGGGCGGGAGATCGCGATGGTGTTCCAGGAGCCGATGGCGGCGCTGAACCCGGTACTCACGGTGGGGGAGCAGATCGACGAGAGCCTCCTCGCGCATGGCGGGCTGGACCGCCGGGCGCGGAGGGCGCGGGCGCTGGAGCTGCTCGGCCTCGTGGGAATCGCGTCCGGGGCGCAGCGGCTCGGCAGCTACCCGCACGAGTTCTCCGGCGGGATGCGGCAGCGCGCGATGATCGCCATTGCGCTGGCGGCGCAGCCGATGCTGCTGCTGGCGGACGAGCCGACCACGGCGCTGGACGTCACGATTCAGGACCAGATCCTCAAGCTGCTGATGCGGCTCTCCGCGGAGCTGGAGATGGCGATGGTGCTGGTCACGCACGATCTGGGCGTGGTGGCGGAGACGTGCGCCCGGGTGTGCGTGATGTATGCCGGGCGGGTGGTGGAGGCCGGGCCGGTGCGCCAGGTCTTCGCCCGCCCGCGACACGCCTACACCGCCGCCCTGCTGCGCTCCGTGCCGCAAGGGGGCGCCGCGCGGCAGCCTTTGGCCCCCATCCCGGGCCAGCCTCCACGGCTCGACCAGCCGATCCCGGGCTGCCCGTTCGCGCCGCGCTGCGATTTCGTCGAGGCGCGGTGCCGGACGGACGCGCCGCCGTTCCTCGAAGCCGCCCCGGCGCAATGGGCGGCGTGCTGGGCGGCGGACCGGGTGGCGGCATCTTGCTGAGCGCGCCGCTGCTGGAAGCGACAGGCCTCAGCAAGCGGTTCCCGCTGCGGCGGCCGGCGCTCGATTGGCTGCGCGGTCGCCCGGCGCCGGCATTGCAGGCAGTGGACGGCGTGAGCCTGGAGGTCCGCCGGGGCGAGACGCTGGGCGTGGTGGGCGAGTCCGGCTGCGGCAAATCGACGCTGGCCCGCTGCCTGGTGCGGCTGCACGAGCCGGACGCGGGCACGGTCCGGCTGGACGGGCAGGACGCCCTGGCGCTGACCGGCACGGCCCGGCGGGCCTATAACCGCCGGGTGCAGATGGTGTTCCAGGACCCGTACGGCTCGCTGAACCCGCGCCTGCGGGTCGGCGATGCGC
>CAXTTB010000129.1:0-8482 GCA_964246905.1 uncultured Acetobacteraceae bacterium
GCGCCCTTAGCTCAGTTGGATAGAGCGGCGGCCTTCTAATCCGCATGTCGGGGGTTCGAATCCCTCAGGGCGCGCCACCATCCGAAGGCGTGCGTGTCCTGGTCGCTCCATAATTCCTGGAGCATTGGACAGGGCGCCGGGGCAGTAAAGCAAGCCTGGAACCGCACGCTCAAACAGGCCCTGAGTGCTTCATGACGCCGATGAGGACCCGATGAACAGTGCAGAATTCGACGGCTTCGCTGACGAGTACGAGGCGCAGCACCGGGCCAACATCGCGATCTCCGGAGAGGCGCCAGAGTATTTCGCGCGGTATAAGATCCAGGTGCTGAAGCAGCTTGCGCAAGGTTTCCACATACAGCCCGGGCGCGTCCTGGATTTCGGTTCCGGCATCGGCAATTCCTTGCCTCATTTCCATGCCCTGCTGCCTGACACGCGCCTGGTGTGCGCGGATGTCTCCCAACGGAGCCTTGAACTCTCCGGCAACAGGTTTCCGGGGCTGGCCGACGCTGTCCTGATCGATGGCAACCGGGTGCCTGTGGACGAAAGCCAGTTCGACGTGGCCTTCTCAGCCTGCGTGTTCCATCACATCCCGCAGGACGAGCACGTCCACTGGCTGAGCGAGCTGCATCGCGTGACCAAGCCTGGCGGCATGATCACCATCTTCGAGCACAATCCGCTCAACCCGCTCACCGTCCGCGCGGTGAACACCTGCCCGTTCGACGCCAACGCACGCTTGATCCGGGCAGCACGGTTCATGGACAGCTACAGGAAAGCGGGCTGGCTCCGCCCGCAGGTCCGGTATCACGTCTTCTTCCCTCACGCCCTGTCCGTGCTGCGCAGGTTCGAGCCGCACCTATCCCGCGTGGCGTTCGGCGCCCAGTACTCAGTGACCGCGATCAAGCAGCATTGATGCAGCTCGTCCGGTTCCTCCTGGTCGGCGTCTGCAACACGGCCGTTGGCCTGTCGTGCATCTACCTCGCCATGTGGTGCAGCATCGACTATCGGTGGGCCAACGCTCTTGGCTATACTGTCGGCTGCGTCGTGGCGTTCCTGCTCAACCGATCCTGGACGTTCCATTCCCGGGACTCGTGGCGAGGCAGCTTCGCCCGGTGGCTGATTGTCGTCATGGTGTCATACGTGCTGAACTTCCTGACTGTCCTGGCCTTGAGGCAAGGCCTTCTCGTCAGCGTTTATGTGGCGCAGCTCGGGGGTGTCGTCGTCTATACTGCCGCGGCGTTCGTCGGTAGCCGGCTTTTCGCCTTTCGCCAGGCGCGGCCGGCGCTGGAGGAGGGGACGGCATGACCGAGACCAGCCCAATGCTCACCCCAGTGCTCACCATCGTCGTCCCGTGCTACAACGAGCAGGAGGTCCTGCCGGAGACGGTCAGGCGGCTGGGCCTGCTGCTCGATGGGCTGATCGAGGCGGGGCTGGCAGCCCCGGGCAGCCATGCCTGCTTCGTCGATGACGGCTCCAGGGACGGCACGTGGACGTTGATCCAGCGTGCCCGCGACACGTCGGACCTGTTCGGCGGCATCAGGCTGTCGCGCAACCGCGGGCACCAGAACGCGCTGATGGCCGGGCTGCTCGCGGCGGGCGGCGACGTGATCGTCTCGATCGACGCAGACCTTCAGGATGACCTGGACGCGATCGGCAAGATGCTGCGCGCGGCAGCCGCCGGGACGGACATCGTCTATGGCGTCCGCAGCGCGCGCCGCAGCGACACCGTTTCGAAGCGGCTGACGGCCCATCTCTACTATGTCCTGCTCCGCACGCTGGGCGTGGACATCGTGTTCGACCACGCGGACTTCCGGCTGATGACCCGGCGCGCGGTCGAGGCGCTCCGGCAGTACGACGAATCGAACCTCTTCCTCCGGGCGCTGATCCCCCAGCTTGGGTTCAAGACGGGCATCGTGACCTACGAACGTGCGGAACGGTTCGCCGGGGAGTCCAAGTATCCGCTCGGCAAGATGCTCGCCTTGGCCATCGAGGGCATCACCTCGTTCTCGACCCGGCCGTTGCGGATGGTGACGATCCTGGGTCTCGCCATCTCGACCCTGGCGTTCTTCCTGACGTGCTGGGCCGTGTTCGCCGCCATCGCGTTGCACGCCACCATTCCAGGCTGGGCGTCCACGGTCGTCCCGATCTACCTGATCTCCGGCGTGCAGCTCCTGTGCGTCGGGGTGATCGGGGAATACGTCGGCAAGGTTTACCTCGAAACCAAGCGCCGGCCGCGGTCGCACATCTCGGAGATGCTCAATGCGCGCGGAGCGGTCCGCGCGCCCCATGCGCTCAGGAAAGGGCTGCGGGGAGCGGCGTCGGCCAACCTGGCGGAAATGGATCTGGGCTGACCCGTATGCTGAGCCGAGGGGATGCGCCGCTTCCGGCGGCAGGGGCCGTGCCGCGCACCCGGCTGGGCCGGCTCCTGCCGGGCGAAAGCCCGACGGCGCCGGCAGGCTTCGTGCGCTTGGCCGTCGCCCTGGCGCTCGCGGCCCTGCTCGTGCCCGTCCTCGTGGCGCCGGTGCCGCCCTTGCTCGACTATCCCAACCACCTGGCCCGGATATGGCTGCTGGGCGGCGGGGCGGACATGGCGCCGGTGTCGGGGATGTACCGCATCGCCTGGGACACCCTCACCAACATCGGCATCGACCTGCTCGCCGTCCTGCTGACCCGGCCGTTCGACTACGAGACCGTCGGACGCATCTTCGTCGCCGCCGCGGCGCTGCTGGTTCCCCTGGGGGGAGTGCTGTTGTGGAGGGCCATCCACGGCAGGGTGCATTTCTGGCAGCTTTCCTTCGTCCTGTTCGCCTGGGGAGCGGGCTTGCTGTCCGGCTTCCTGAACTTCGAGATCGGGTTGGGCCTCGCCATGCTGGCGGCGTCCTGCGATCCCGCCCTGGCAAGGCGCGGCGCCGTCAGCCTGGCCGCGGTCCGCATGGCCTGCGCCGCGCTGCTCATCCTGGTGCATGTGTTCGCGTTCGTGTTCTACGCCGCCCTGCTGTGCGCGGTCTGCCTGGGGCCGGAGTTCGGGGCCTTCACGCGGCGGAAGGCCGCTTCCGGGATCGCCAGGTCCCTCGCCGTGGCGGCCGTCACGCTGGCGGTGCCTGCCGTCCTGATCCTGGTGCTTGGCCCGCATCTGCCGGGCGGGCATTCCGGCAACACGCTGCCGGCCGTGTGGTCGGATTTCCGGGCTGGCTTCGCGCAGCTCCGCGCGGCGCCTGCCGAGAAGCTGAAGGCTGCCTTCGCCTCCATCCGGACCTACGCCAATTGGCTGGATGGCCTTGCCCTGGCCATGCTCGTGCTGCCGGTCCTGGGATCGCTCGCCCTGCGGCGCTTGGCGGTGCACGCGGGCATGTTGCTCGTGTCGCTCGGGCTGCTGGCCTGCTACGTGGCCTTCCCGGCCTACCTGGCCGCCACCGACGCGGTGGACGTGCGCTTCGCGTTCATGGCGCCGCTGGTTCTGCTGGCGGGACTGCGCCCGGACCTGCCTTCCCGGGCGGTACGCGCCGCCGCGGCGTCGCTGCTGGTCGTCTCGTCGCTGCGGACGGGCGTGATGGCCTGGGTCTGGCACGAACGGCAGGCCGACGTCGCCGCGTTGTCCCGTGCGCTGGCGCTGGTCCCCCAAGGCGCCGCCATCCTGCCGCTCGAACACGACGCCCCGGGAGCGAAGGGCGGTCCGGTGGGGCGTTACACCGCGATGCATGCGCCGAGCTACCGGCACCTGCCGACGCTCGCGCTGCCATGGCGGCAGGCGTTCGTGCCGACCCTGTTCGCCTTTCGGGGCAAGCAGCCGATCACCATCCTGCCGCCCTGGGACGCGATCAGCGAGCCGAACGGCGGGTTTGTGGCCCACGGGCAGGCCCTCGTCGATCCGGCGCGTTTCGCCGCCGCGCTCAAGGGTGCGCCTTACCTCGCGGCGTGGCGCGAGCGGTTCGATTTCGCCCTGGTGGTGAACGCCGACATGCCTGACGAGGACGGCCCGGCCGTGCTGCCTCCCGGGCTGGAGCTGCTGAGCGACCAAGGCTTCGCCCAGCTCTACCGCATCCGCCGCTGAGCGCCTGTCCGCGATGCACCGTGCCTCGCTCGCCCTGCTGCTGCCGTGGACGCTGCTTTGGGCGCTGCCGCCGTCCGCCGCGCAGGCCGACGCCCGCGACACGCTGTCCCGCCTCGTCGGCC
Organism: uncultured Acetobacteraceae bacterium; assembly: GCA_964246905.1. Classification (GTDB taxonomy): domain Bacteria; phylum Pseudomonadota; class Alphaproteobacteria; order Acetobacterales; family Acetobacteraceae; genus CAHJXG01. The sequence goes on from CAXTTB010000129.1 coordinate 4,171, forward strand.
ACAGCAAGGCCGAGCTGATCCAGAAGTTCGGCCAGCCTGCCGATGCGGTCACGACCATCGACGGGGAGCGCCTGTTCTATGAGACGCTGGACACCGGCCGGGTCGGCGGCGTGAGCGGGCGGGACACGCGCGCCAACGGACCCGGCGGCTTCGGCCGTCTGGGCGGCTACTCCTTCCATTGCAAGACCGAGGTGGTGATCGCGGACGGCCGCGTGCGGGCGTTCAACCGGAGCGGCAACGACTGCCGTTGATCCCGGGCATTGATCTGAAGGCGGACCATACAGCACTCGGCGCCGCCGATGGCGGCAGACGATACGCCGGGTCTTGCCTTCCGCAAGGCGCAGGCATGGCTGAAGTTGAGAATGCTAATCACTTACACCATTGCGGTCCCGTCTTGACTGGGCGGGGCTTGGCCCTAATTGCTGGCCCATGCGCAACTTCTCTGAACTGACCGAACGCGACTTGCTCGCCCTTGCCATCTCCAGCGAGGAGGAGGACGGCCGGGTTTACGCCGACTTCGCCCATGACCTGCGGGAGGAATACCCCGGCAGCGCCCAGATGTTCTCCGACATGGCGGCAGAGGAGAACGAGCACCGCCGCAAGCTGATCGACGTGTTCGCGGAGCGGTTCGGCCCGCACATCCCGCTCGTGCAGCGCCAGGAGGTCAAGGGCTGGGTGCAGCGCAAGCCGGCCTGGCAGGTGCGTGCCATGGGCATCGAGGCGGTGCGCCGGCACGTGCAGCAGATGGAGAAGGACGCCGGGCGCTTCTACCAGCAGGCCGCCACCCGGACCTCGGACGTGGCCGTCCGCAAGCTGCTCGGCGACCTTGCGGAGGCCGAGCTGGCGCACGAGCACACCGCCGGCACCATCGAAGAGAAGCACCTGCCCGGCGACATCCGCGACTCCGAGGACGACAACGCCCGCAAGCGGTTCGTGCTGCAGATCATCCAGCCCGGCCTCGTCGGGCTGATGGACGGCTCCGTGTCCACCCTCGCCCCGGTGTTCGCCGCCGCCTTTGCGACGCACAACTCCTGGAACGCCTTCTTGGTGGGCATGGCCGCCTCGCTCGGCGCCGGCATCTCGATGGGCTTCGCGGAGGCGCTGGCGGACGACGGCAAGCTGTCGGGCCGCGGCACGCCCTTGCTGCGTGGCCTGGTCTGCGGCCTGATGACCATTGCGGGCGGCATCGGCCACACGCTGCCCTACCTGATCCAGGATTTCGTCACCGCGACGGTCGTGGCGGGCATCGTCGTGGTGATCGAGCTGGCGACCATTGCCTGGATCCAGTGGAAGTACATGGACACCCCGCCGCTCGCGGCGACGGCCAAGGTGATGCTCGGCGGCGCGCTGGTCCTCGCCACCGGCATCCTGATCGGCAGCGCGTAGGGCGGCGCATCCTGGCCTCCCCGTGATGACGCGGCTCACGCCGGGCCTTGCCGACCGCTTCGCGGGCGTGGCGCTCGGCCACGTCACCCGCGAGTATCCGAACAAGATCGACCACGTGCTGGCCGGGCCAGCGGACGCCCGGGGGCCGCGCGGCCTGCATCCGGTGTTCTACGGCAGCTTCGACTGGCACTCCTGCGTGCACGGCTACTGGATGCTGGCGACGCTTTACCGGCGTTTCCCCGCGATGCCGCAGGCGCCGGCGGTCCGCGCTTTGTTCGATAAGCACCTCACGCCGGACCGGGTGGCCGGCGAATGCGCCTACCTCGACCGCCCCGGCGCACGCGGCTTCGAGCGGCCCTATGGCTGGGCCTGGCTGCTCAAGCTCGCGTCCGAGCTGGCGCTGCACGAGACGCCGGAGGGCCGGGCCTGGTCCGCCGCGCTGCGCCCGCTCGCCCAGGCCTTCGCCGCCCGCTTCACGGCGTTCCTGCCGCTCGCCACCTACCCGGTGCGCGCCGGCGTGCACAGCAGCACGGCCTTCGCCGTCCGGCTGGCGCTCGACTACCCCGACGCGGGCCTCCATGCGATGCTGACCGACGCGGCACGGCGCTGGTACCTGCGCGACGCCGACTGCCAGGCCTGGGAACCCGGCGGTGACGAGTTCCTGTCGCCCGCGCTGATCGAGGCGGAGTGCATGCGCGCCGCCTTGCCGAGTGACGAGTTCGGCCCCTGGTTCGCCCGCTTCCTGCCGCATCTGGCGCGGGGACAGCCCGCGACGCTGCTGACCCCCGCCACCGTCAGCGACCGCAGCGACGGCAAGATCGCGCATCTCGACGGGCTGAACCTCAGCCGCGCCTGGTGCTGGCGCGCGCTGGCCCCATTCACGCCGGACCCGGACGCCGCCCGGCGCACCGCGGACCTGCACATCGACGCCAGCCTGCCGCACGTCAGCGGCGACTACATGGGCGAGCATTGGCTGGCGAGCTTCGCCGTGCTGGCGTTGGAGGCCGGCTAAAGACCAGTGCCGCCGTGGCCGGGATGGAGGCAGTGCTCGTGCGAATGGTCGGCCAGCACCTGGATCACCCGGCACGCGCCCACCTTGCCGTGCCCGCAGGCGTCCACCATGCGCGCCAGCTCCGCCTCCAGCGCCTGCAGCCGGGCGATGCGGCTTCGCACGGCGCCGAGGTGCTGGCGTGCGATGGCGTCCGCCTCGTCGCAGGGGCGGTCCGGGTCGTCGGACAGGTGCAGCAGTGCCCGCACGTCGTCCAGCGGAAAGCCCAGCTCGCGCGCATGGCGGATGAAGGCCAGGCGGTCCAGGTGGGCCTGGGTGTAGGCGCGGCGCCCGCCCTCCGTCCGGGCAGGCGGCGGCATGGTGCCGTCCCGCTCGTACCAGCGGATCAGCTCCACCTTGGTGCCGGTCTGCCGGGCCAGGTCGCCGATTGCGTAAGTGGCTGTGCTCATCGTCTTTTCCCTTGCTCCAAACATGGCGCAACATCGCCTGATATAGTCCTTGCACCTCTAGCGGCTACAGGTCTTATGCGGGTGCCCGGTGGCTGGAAGGACGCATGATGCCGGACGGGACGGGGTACGCGGGCGAGACCAGGACCTGGCGGGTCGGCGGCATGGACTGCGCGTCCTGCGCCGCCAAGGTCGAGCGGGCCGTGGCCAGGCTGCCCGGCGTGCAGGACATCCAGGTGAACCTGATGGCGGAAACGCTGACCGCCCGGCTCTCTGCGGGTTGCGATCCCGTGGCCGTCGCGGACACGGTGGTCGCCCTGGGCTACACGGCGACGCCCCGGCAGGGGCCGGACATGGTGCCGCACGCCCGCGCCGCCCACGACCATTCGGGCCACGGCCACGGTCCGCACGGGCATGACGACGAACCGGACGTACCCTGGTGGCGCACCGGCAAGGCCCGGCTGACGTGGCGATTGGCCGCGCTGATCGCCGCCGCCTTCATCGGCTCGCGGCTGCTCCCGGCGGCGGGCGACGCCGTGTTCGCCGCCGCCACCCTGGTTGCCGTGTTCCCCTTCGCGCGCCGGGCCTGGGCGCTGGCCCGCGCCGGCAGCCCGTTCTCCATCGAGACGTTGATGGCCGTGGCCGCCCTGGGCGCGGTGGCCATCGGCGCGGCGGAGGAGGCCGCGGTCGTCGTGCTGCTGTTCGCGGCCGGCGAGATGCTGGAGGGCGTCGCCGCCGGGCAGGCGCGGTCCGGCATCAAGGCGCTGGCCGACCTGATGCCCCGCACGGCGCGGGTCGAGCGCGGCGGCGCGGCCGTGGACCTGCCGGCCGGCCAGCTCGCCCTCGGCGACATCGTGCAGGCCCGGCCAGGCGACCGCATCCCATGTGACGGCGTGGTCATCGAGGGCCAGTCCGCCGTGGACGAAAGCCCCGTCACCGGGGAGAGCGTGCCCGTGGCGCGCGGACCCGGCGACCCCGTGATGGCCGGGTCGGTCAACGCCTCCGCCCTGCTGCGCGTCCGCGTGACCGCGACGGCGGCCGACAACACGCTCAGCCGCATCGTGCGGATGGTGGAGGAGGCGACAGCGAGCCGCGCGCCGACGCAGCGGTTCATCGAGCAGTTCAGCGCCTGGTGGACCCCGGCGGCGATAGCGGTGGCCGTGCTGGTCATCCTGGCGCCGCCGCTGCTGCTTGGCGGCGCGTGGCCGGTTTGGCTGTACCGCGGCCTGGCCGTCCTGCTGATCGCCTGCCCCTGCGCGCTCGTCATCTCCGTGCCGGCCGCCATGGCGTCGGGCCTGTCCGCCGGGGCGCGACGCGGCTTGCTGGTCAAGGGCGGCGCGGCGCTGGAGGCGATGGGCCGGGTGGCGACCGTCGCGTTCGACAAGACGGGCACGCTGACCGCCGGACGCCCGCAGGTGACGGACCTGCTGGCCGTGGACGGCTTGGGGGAGGGGACGCTGCTGCGCCTGGC
>CAXTTB010000130.1:0-7477 GCA_964246905.1 uncultured Acetobacteraceae bacterium
CCACGACCAGCGTGCCGGACCGCACGATGTCGTCCTTGTATGCGCTGGGCTGGACGGCGGTTAGGCCGTCAGCTCCCGGGAGGTGATCTCGTACTGGAACCGCGCCGGGTCGAGGCCGTTGGGCTGCCCGGTCGCGGTGAAAGCGCAGGGGTACATCAGGAATGCGAAGTTCGGCCTGTCCTGCCCGGCCCCCGGCAGCTCGATGTCCGTGGCACTGTTGTAGCCGACCCAGTTCATCTCCCAGGCGCCGAACAGCCGCTCCCGCACCGCCTGCACCGCCGGGCTGCCGAGCGGCAGCTTCTCCTCCAGCACGACCTTGCGGACGTCGGCAGGGTCCAGCGGGAGCCAGCCTTCGCCGTCCAGGAACGCCTCCGCCCGGCAATGCTGCGCCCCCGTGACATCGCCGGCCCGGCCCAGCGAAGGGTTGAAGCGGGACGCCGCGACGCGGATGCCATACACGTCCCGCGCCGGGAACCCGGCGGCGCGGGCGAGCGCCACCATCAGCCCGTTGATGTCGGCGCACTTGCCGCCGAAGGTGCCGCCTTCCAGCATCGCCCGCACGTCGCCGGTGCCGCAGCCGGGGGTGTCCGGGTTGCGCCAGGCCGTGTCCACCACCCAGTCGTAGAGGGCGCGCAGCCGCTCCCGCGGGCCGTCCCGCCCGGCGGTGATCCGCAGCGCCGTGTCGCGCACGATGCCGTCGGTGGGCGCGCTCTCGGTCGGCGCGGTCCAGAACGCGCGCTCCGCCTCCGTCAGCGGCGCCAGGGCGAGCGGCCCGCGGTCCCGCGTGGCGACGGCCTGCGTCACCACGACGTGCTGCTCCCCCGCCGCCCCGTCCCAGGCGACGCGCAGCAGCCCGGCGCCGTAGCGGGCGTCCCATACCACCTCCGCCCGGCCGTTGCCGTCGGAGCGGGGATCGCCCGCCGTCTGGTACCCCGCCGCGGTCTGCGCCAGCGGCAGCCACAGCCGGGCAGGGCCGGGCGAGTCCAGCAGCGTCACGCGGGTCTGGATCTCGAAGCGCCGCCAGGCCGGGTCGGGCGCCGGGTTGGCCGCCTGCGTGGCGCGGGGTGCGAAGGCGGGCGCAAGAAGGGCGGTGGCAAGGAAGTCGCGTCGCTGCATGGCATCCCCGTGGGTTCGCCTTGCCGCATAAAGTCCGCTCACGGGTTTTTCAACGGTGGAGCGCCGCCTTGGATCAAAGCATGGTTGCGAGGCGTGCTGCTGTCTTATTAGCTCTCCGTCCCCAAAGCTGCTGAGAAAGGTTGGCTCTATGCGACACCGCACGGTTGCGCTTGCGCTGCTGCTGGGCCTCGCGGCCCTGCCGTCCCACCCGGCCCGCGCGTGCGGCTTCGGGGAAGCGCCGGGCGACTGCGGCCAAACTCCCGAAAACGAGGCGCGGGAGATGCTGCGCCGGGTGGTGGCCGCGGTGCAGGCCGACAAGGCCCGCGCCCTGCAGCAGTTCACCCGCGGCGAGAACGGGTTCCGCACGGTTGACACCTATGTGTTCTGCGTCGGCCCGGACGGCGTCATGTCCGCCCATCCCAACCCGGCCCTGCAGGGCACGGACGTACGCGACCTGCATGACTCCACCGGCAACCGCTTCATCGCCGCCATGCTGCAGCAGGCCAAGCCTGGCCAGGTCGCCAGCATCCGCTACCTGTTCCCCCGCCCCGGCGGCACGCGGGAGTTCGCCAAGACCACTTACTACACCCGCGCCGACGACCACGTGTGCGGCGTGGGCGTGTACGACGAGGCCGAAGCCGCTGCGCCGCCGCCATCGCCGCAGGCCCGCCTGGCGCAGTTGCGCGCGCGCCTGAGTGCGGGGATGCCGGCCAGCCTGGGCGCGGACTGGGCGGCGTTCCAGCAGGCGATGGACGAGGACGGCGCCGCCAAGGCCGCGGCCTTCGCCCGCGTGCGGGAGCAGGTCCACGCCGCGGAGGCCGTGCTGGCGGTGGACGGGACGCCTTCAACACCCCGCTAAGCCGCAACCAATCCTGTCGCCTGCTGTTTTGTCCCAACGGATCAAACGGAGGACGACCATGCGCCTGCATCGGATAGGATTGGCCGCCATCGCGGCGGGGCTGTTGGCATCATCCTCTCCGGCGCGCGCCGCCGATGACCCGGCGGCCGTGCAGGCGCCGATCAAGGGGGCCGACGTGATGGGCGACAAGGGCCGCACCGGGCCGGACGGCTGGTCCTGGGCGCCGCAGACCCGCGACCAGGCGCCGGCGGACAAGAACAACCAGACCGCCGCCAACGGGCGCGGCGACGCCAACAGCCAGCCCGGCCCGAACGAGGGCAAGAAGCTGGCCCCCGGCGATGACCCCGGCACGCCCGCCACGACGGACGCGCACGGACCCGGCACAACGGACGGCGGCGCCGGGCGCAAGCCTTGACGCCGCCAGCAACGACCATAAAAGGAATGTAACACAAGGGACTCACAGGAGCAGTAGCCCATGACGATGCAGATGTCGCGCCGGACACTGATGAAGGGGATCGGCGCGGGGGTGGCGGTGTCGTCGCTCGGCTCGCTGGGCTTCGCGGCGCTGGAGCCGGCGATGGCGGCCTCCGTCCGGGCCTACAAGCTGGCGCAGACCAAGGAGACGCGGAACACCTGCCCGTACTGCTCCGTCGCCTGCGGCGTCATCATGTACAGCCTGGGCGACAAGTCCAAGAACGCCCGCGCCTCCGTGCTGCACATCGAGGGCGATCCGGACCATCCGGTGAACCGCGGCACGCTCTGCCCCAAGGGCGCGGGCCTCTTGGACTTCGTGCATTCCGAGACGCGCACGAAGTATCCGATGTACCGCGCGCCGGGCAGCACGGAACTGAAGCGGGTGTCCTGGGATTGGGCGCTGGACCGCATCGCGCGGCTGCTCAAGGACGACCGCGACAAGAACTTCGTGGCCAAGTCCGGCGACGTGACGGTGAACCGCTGGATCAGCACCGGCTTCCTCGGCGCGTCGGCCACCACGAACGAGACGGCGTACCTGACCTACAAGGTCGTCCGCAGCATGGGCGCCCTCACCTTCGACAACCAAGCCAGGATCTGACATGGTCCTTCGGTAGCCAGTTTGGCTCCAGCCTTCGGCCGCGGCGCGATGACCAACCATTGGGCGGACATCAAGCATGCGGACGTGATCGTGGTGATGGGCGGCAACGCCGCGGAAGCGCATCCGTGCGGCTTCAAGTGGGTGATCGAGGCCAAGGTCAAGAACAACGCCAAGCTCGTCGTCATCGACCCGCGCTTCACCCGCACCGCCTCCGTCGCCGACATCTACTGCCCGATCCGCCCGGGCACCGACATCGCGTTCCTCAACGCGGTGACGAAGTACCTGCTCGACCATGACAAGCTGCAGCATGAGTACGTGAACGCCTACACGAACTGCGGCTTCATCGTGAAGGAGGGCTACGGTTTCCAGGACGGCCTGTTCACCGGCTACGACGAGGGCAAGCGGGACTACGACAAGGCGAGCTGGGAGTACGAGATCGGCCCGGACGGCTATGCCGTCGTGGACCCGACGCTTCAGCACCCGCGCTGCGTCATGCAGTTGCTCAAGCAGCACGTGGCCCAGTACACGCCGGAGCTGGTGGAGCGGATCTGCGGCTCGCCGCAGGACAAGTTCCTGCAGATCTGCGAGCTGATCGCCACGACCAGCGTGCCGGACCGCACGATGTCGTCCTTGTATGCGCTGGGCTGGACCCACCACAGCAAGGGGTCGCAGAACATCCGCGCCATGACCATCGTGCAGATGCTGCTGGGCAACATCGGGATGCTGGGCGGCGGCATGAACGCGCTGCGCGGGCATTCCAACATCCAGGGCCTGACCGACCTCGGGCTGATGAGCAACCTGCTGCCGGGCTACATGAACCTGCCGCAGGAGCGGGAGGCGACGCTCGCCGACTACATGGGCACGAAGCACTTCAAGCCGCTGCGGCCCGGCCAGACCAGCTACTGGCAGAACTACAGCAAGTTCTTCGTCTCCTTCCAGAAGGCGTTCTACGGCAAGGCCGCGACCAAGGAGAACGACTGGGCCTACGACTGGCTGCCCAAGCTCGACGTGCTGGCCTACGACGTGCTGCGCGCGTTCGAGATGGCGTTGGACGGCAAGATCAACGGCTACGTCATCCAGGGCTTCAACCCGCTGATGACGTTCCCGAACCGTGCCAAGATGACGGAAGCGTTCAGCAAGATGAAGTTCATCGTCGTGATGGACCCCTTGCAGACGGAGACCGCACGGTTCTGGCAGAACCACGGCGAGTACAACGACGTGGACCCGAAGGCCATCCAGACCGAGGTGTTCGAGCTGCCGACGACCTGCTTCGCGGAGGACGAAGGCTCGCTCAGCAACTCCAGCCGCTGGCTGCAGTGGCACTGGGCGGCGCAGGACGCCCCGGCGGAGGCGCGGCCCGACACGGAGATCATGGCGGCCATCCATCTCCGCATCAAGGCGCTCTATGAGAAGGAGGGCGGCGCGTTCCCCGACCCGATCCTCAACGTGAACTGGCCGTATGAGATCGCGGACGCCCCGCGTCCCGACGAGCTGGCGCGGGAGATCAACGGCTATGCGCTGGTGGACATCAAGGACGCGAGCGGCGCCACCATCCCGGCCGGCAAGCAGGTGGACGGGTTCGCGCAGCTCGCCGACGACGGGACCACGGCCTGCGGCTGCTGGGTGTACTCCGGGTGCTTCACGGAGAAGGGCAACCAGATGGCCCGGCGGGACAACACCGACCCGGGCGACCGCGGCATCGCGCCGAACTGGGCCTGGGCCTGGCCGGCCAACCGCCGCATCCTCTACAACCGCGCCTCCTGCGACCCGCAGGGCAAGCCCTGGGCGGAGCGCAAGAAGCTGATCGAGTGGAACGGCACCCGCTGGGTCGGCTTCGACATCCCGGACTACGGCCCGACGGTCGCGCCGGACAAGAACGTCGGCCCGTTCATCATGAACCCGGAGGGCGTGGCCCGGCTGTTCACCCGCGGCCTGATGCGCGACGGCCCGTTTCCCGCGCACTACGAGCCGTTCGAGTCGCCGCTGGCCAACCTCACGGCGCCGAAGATCCGCGGCAACCCGGCGTCCCGCATCTTCAAGCGCGACCTGGCGCAGCTCGGGGACGCCAAGGACTACCCGTACGCCGCGACGTCCTACCGCCTGACGGAGCACTTCCACTTCTGGACCAAGCACGCCCGGGTCAATGCCATCCTGCAGCCGGAGTTCTTCGTCGAGATCTCCGAGCAGTTGGCGGCGGAGAAGGGCGTCAGCCGCGGCGACTGGGTGCGGGTGTGGAGTCCGCGCGGCTCGCTCAAGGCCAAGGCGGTCGTGACCAAGCGCATCAAGCCGCTGATGTGCGATGGCAAGGCTGTCCACGTCGTCGGCATCCCGCACCACTTTGGCTTCACCGGCTCGACCAAGCCGGGCTTTGGCCCGAACTCGCTGACGCCGGTGGTGGGCGACGCCAACATCGAGACGCCGGAGTTCAAGGCGTGGCTGGTCAACCTGGAACGCACCACGCCGCCGGCCATGCCGGTCGCGTAGGGGAGGGAGCATGGCAGACTACACCTCGCTGGACATCGTCCAGCGCTCCGCCTCCACCGACCAGCCGCCCACCGTGCGCAGCAAGACGGAGGTGGCGAAGCTCATCGACGTGTCGCGCTGCATCGGCTGCAAGGCGTGCCAGGTGGCGTGCCAGGAATGGAACGACATCCGGGACGGCATCGGCGAGAACACCGGCGTCTATGACAACCCGCACGACCTGTCGGCCAAGACCTGGACGCTGATGCGGTTCACCGAGTACGAGCAAACCGGCGGCGAGCTGGAGTTCCTGATCCGCAAGGACGGCTGCATGCACTGCACCGACCCGGGCTGCCTCAAGGCCTGCCCGTCGCCCGGCGCCATCGTGCAGTATGCCAACGGCATCGTCGATTTCGTCGAGGAGAACTGCATCGGCTGCGGCTACTGCATCAAGGGATGCCCGTTCAATATCCCGCGCATCTCGCAGGAGGACCGCAAGGCCTACAAGTGCACCCTGTGCTCGGACCGCGTGGCCGTCGGCCAGGCGCCGGCCTGCGCCAAGGCCTGCCCAACCGGCGCCATCATGTTCGGCACCAAGGAGGCGATGATCGAGCAGGCGGACAGCCGCGTGGTGGATCTGCAGAGCCGTGGGTTCGACAAGGCCGGGCTGTACAACCCGCTCGGCGTGGGCGGCACGCATGTCATGTACGTGCTGCACCATGCGGACAAGCCGGAGATCTACGCGAATCTCCCGAACAACCCGCGCATCTCGCCGCTGGTGAACTTCTGGAAGGGCGGGTTCAAGGTGGTGGGCCTTGCGTCGCTGGCGTTCGCCGCCATCGGCGGGTTCCTGCACTACATCACCGCCGGGCCGGACGAGGTGCCGAAGTCCGAGGAGAAGGAAGCCGCGCACGAGGCGGAGGGCCATATCAAATGAGCGCCACGGCTCCCGAGCGGCAAGCGGACATCGTCGCCACCGACGAGGAGGTCGTGGTGTCCCGCTACACCGGGGTGCAGCGGGTCAACCACTGGATCACCGCCGCCCTGTTCACCTTGCTGGGACTGAGCGGGCTGGCGATGTTCTCGCCCTACCTGTTCTTCCTGACCGGGCTGTTTGGCGGCGGGCAGTCCACCCGGGCCGTGCATCCATGGCTGGGCGTAGCGTTGATGTTCAGCTTCGCGGTGCTGTTCGTGCGGTTCTGGCGCCTGAACATGCCCAGCCGGGACGACGTCCTGTGGATGCTGCGGATCGGTGACATCGTGCAGAACCGGCATGACCGGCTGCCCGCCATCGGCAAGTACAACGCCGGGCAGAAGGGCGTGTTCTGGTCGCAGACGGCGCTGATCCTGGTGATGTTTTGCAGTGGCCTGGTGGTCTGGGACCAGTATTTCTTCGCCTACACCGGCATCGAGCAGAAGCGTTACGCGATCCTGGCGCATTCCCTGGCCGCCATCGCCGCCATCGCGATCATCTTGGTGCACATCTATGCCGGGCTGTGGATACGCGGCACCAGCCGGGCGATGATCCGCGGCAGCGTGACCGGCGGGTGGGCGCTGCGCCATCACCGCAAGTGGTTCAGGCAGGCCACCCTGCGCGGGGACGTGCACCGCGACATCGGCCACGGCTGAACCTGGGATGCCGCGGGACCGTCGCGAACCGCCCGGCCCGGGAGCCGGGACGGGCTTCAACAGCATACAACCCGATCCGTCCCGCGTCGGCGGCGTGGCGGAAGCGCCGTTCGTGCGCCTGCCCGACCCCACGACCCTGTTCGCAGGCCGGGTGGCCCGGTTGCGTGCCCTGTCGGAGGGGCATCCGATGGGGGACTACCTGACGTTCTTGGCGAGCGTCGTGGACGCGCAGGCCGGCGCGGTCGCGGCCCTGCCCGCCCCGGCGCCGCTCCCCGCCGCACGGCTTGCCCTGGCGGCTGAACATGGAATGCCGCCGCTCGGCGGTCAGCCGCTGCGCGGCC
>CAXTTB010000130.1:7487-8455 GCA_964246905.1 uncultured Acetobacteraceae bacterium
GACTTCGCGGGGACGCTGACCTGGATGCTGGACCACATGGACTTGTCCGCAGCGCCCGACGCCGCCCAGGCTGCCGCGGCCGCCGTGCGGGCGATGCCGGAGGAGGAGCGCGTGGCGCTCGCGTCCGGCATCGTGGAAGGCGCCTATCCCCTGGACCGCGTAGCGGAAACGCTGTTTGTCGCGGCGGCGCTGCAGGTCCACCTGGCGCGGCAGGCGGCCCAGCTCGACGGCAGCGCAGTGCAGCCCTCCGCGGACGGCGTGTGCCCGGCCTGCGGCGGCGCGCCGGTCAGCAGCATGGTGGTCGGCTGGACCCAGGCCAGCAAGGCGCGCTATTGCGCCTGCTCGCTGTGCGGCACGCTGTGGAACCATGTCCGCATCAAGTGCACCGCCTGCGGTGCTACGGACGGCATCGCCTATTACACCATCGAGGACGGGTCCAAGACGGTCGGCGTCGAAACCTGCACCGCCTGCCGCTCCTACATCAAGCATATGCAGCAGCACGAGGACGCTGGGCTGGACCCGGTGGCGGATGACGTGGCCAGCTACGCGCTGGACCTGCTGGCGCGGGAGCAGGACTTCCGCCGCTCGAGCATCAACCCGCTGTTCCTGACCGGCTGACGCCATGCTCCGCGGCTTGCGGGACCGGCTGCGGGCGCTGCTGCCGGCGGCGGCGCAGTTGGACCGCGCCCGCACGCTCAGCCGTGCCGGGCGCATGGCGGAGGCGCTGGCGGTCTGGACGAAGCTGGCGGAGGCGGGCGTAGCGCGGGCGCAGACCAACCTCGGCGCCTGCTACGCCACCGGGACCGGCGTGCCCGTGGATTTGGACCTGGCCCGGCGCTGGCTGCAACGCGGCGCGGAAGGGGGCGATACCCTGGGCCACCGCAATCTCGGCTCCCTGCTGCTGCCGCACGCCGCCGCCGCGGCAGCCGGCTGGTTCCGCCAGGCGGGGGAGGGGGGCGACGCCGCAC
>CAXTTB010000131.1:0-8423 GCA_964246905.1 uncultured Acetobacteraceae bacterium
CCGCTGTTCATCGCCGTGATCCCGCAGGCGGCGCCCCTCTGGCTGCGCGGCTTCGACCCGAACGGCGCCGGGCAGCCCTTCTCGCAGCAGGCCGAGCTGTGGCGGAGCGCGCCATGACGGGCCTCGCGCGGCTGGCGCTAGAGCGCGGGGTGCAGCGCCTGCTGGACGGGCTGCACGGCAGCGACCCCGGCAACCCCGGCGGCGCGGTCGGCGTGGTGCAGGACGGCGAGTTGACGGTGCACCGCTGCGCCGGGCTGGCCAGCCTGGAGCTGGGCGTGCCCATCGGGCCGGACACGACGTTCCGCGTCGCCTCCGTCACCAAGCAGTTCACCTGCGCCGCGGTGCTGATGCTGGCGGACGAGGGACGGCTCAGGCTGGAGGACGACGTGCGGGAGCACCTGCCGGAGTTCCCGGACATGGGTGCTCCGGTGACAATCGCGCACCTGCTGCACAACACCAGCGGCATCCGCGACATGCTCGGCATCATGCGCCTGGGCGGGGCGGACCTCGGCCAGCCGGTGCGCGTGGACGAGCTGATGGCCGGCATCCTGCGCCAGCGCGCGCTGAACTTCGCGCCGGGCAGCCGCTTCCTCTACAGCAACTCCAACTTCCTCCTGCTCGGACGCATCGCCGAGCGGGTGGGCGGCGAGGCGCTGCCCGCCTTCCTGGACCGCCGCATCTTCGCGCCCGCCGGCATGGCCCGCACCCGGCTGGTGGAGCGGACCGATGCGCCCGTGCCCGGCCTCGCTACCGGCTACGCCCGCCGCGACGGCGCCTGGATACGGGCGCCGCACGCCTTTCCGCTGCACGGGGAGGGCGGCCTCGTGTCCGGCGTGGAGGACCTGGCGCTCTGGAGCCGATGGCTCGACACCCACCCGGACCTCGCCGGGGCGCTCTCGACGGAGGCGCCGTTTGCCGACGGGACGGCGAACCTCTACGCCCGCGGCCAGGTGGTCCGCACGTATCGCGGCGTCCGCACCGTGGGGCATGGCGGGCTGTGGCCGGGCTACCGCACCGAGTTCCTGCGCGCGCCGGAGCAGGGCGTCACGGTCATCGCCGTCGCCAACCGCCTGGACGCCGACCCGCTGCTGCTGGCGCACCGGGTGCTCGACCTGCTGCTGGACGCGCGTGGGGCCGCGGTCCCGGCGCCCCGGCCCGTTGATCCCGACATGACGCGCCCCCTGGCCGGACGCTGGCTCGACCCGGCCAGCGGCACCACCCTGGACATCGCCGTGACGCCGGAGGGCACGGCCAGCTTCACCACCTTTGGCCAGCCGTTCGAGCCTTCGGTGCTGCCCGACGGCCGCCTCGGCGCCGTGCGCGGCATGGCCTCCTTTGCGCTGCGCCCAAAGAACGTAGCCATGGGGGACGCGGACACGGTTGAGGTGGAGCTGGACGCCGGGCACGCCGCCACGTTCCGCCGCGGGCACCCCGGCGCGGCGCTGCCGGACGGCCTGCCCGGACGATACCGCAGCGAGGAGATGGACGCCGACTGGACCGTCGAGGCGGACGACGACGGCGTGCAGGTCACGGCCCGCGGCCCGGTCACGCGCGGCGGCCCGTGGCGGATGGAGCCGGTGGAAGGCAGCCGCGTCCGCATCCCCATGCCGGATCTGCTCCCGTCCTGGCTGGACGTGGAGGCGCTGCGGGACGCGGCGGGCGCGGTCAGCGGGCTGCGGGTGCATGGCGGGCGGGTCAAGGACGTGCTGTTCCGGCGCGTGGCGACCTAATGTTGCAAGAAATGTTGCCAGATAGGCACGATTCTTGCATTGACGCGCCGTGCGATCCCCGCTCTATGCTGCACCGCCACCAGCCGGGTCCCCCATCCATGCGCCGCCTCCTGCTCGCCCTGCCGTTCCTGGCCATGCTCGCGGCCCCGGCGCACGCCAAGGACGATCTGGTCATCGGCTCCGCGCAGTTCCCGCCCAGCCTGCATCCGAACATCGACCCCACGGTCATCAAGATGTACGCCCTCGCCTTCGCCCAGCGGCAGATCAGCGCCTACGACAAGGACTGGCGCCCGGTCTGCCTGCTCTGCGCCGAGCTGCCGTCGTTGGAGAACGGCCTCGCCCGCATCGAGGACCTGCCCGACGGCAAGAAGGGCATGGCCGTCACCATCAAGCTCAAGCCCGGCCTGCAATGGGGCGACGGCCACCCGGTCACGGCGCGCGACATCGCCTTCACCCTGAAGCTCGCGCAGAACCCGGACGCCGGGTTCAGCAACACCTACCCGTGGGAGCGCGCGGCCTCCGCCGACGTGGTGGACGACGCGACCGCCGTGCTGCATCTGCCCCGCGTGCTGTCGGACTTCATGATGTGGGACCAGGTGGTGCCGGAGCACCTGGAAGGCCCCGTGGCCGCCGCCGCGAAGGCGCCCGGCGACTACATCAACGCGACCCAGTACAGCCGCGCGCCCACCACGCCCGGCCTGTGGAACGGCCCCTGGATGGTGACGGGCTACCAGTCCGGCGCGCAGGTGGTGTTCGAGCCGAACCCGCACTGGCCCGGCCCCAAGCCCGCCTTCCGCAAGATCACCCTCCGCACCATCGAGAACACCGCGGCGCTGCAGGCCAACCTGCTGTCCGGCGACATCGACATGGTGGCGGGGGAAGGCGTGGGCCTGACCATCGACCAGGCGCTCGCGCTGCGGAAGCAGGCGCCGGACCGCTTCACCTATACGTTCCAACCCAGCCTCACCTACGAGCATATCGACCTCAAGCTCGACAGCCCCATCCTGTCCGACGTGCGGGTGCGCCGCGCCCTGCTGTCGGCGCTGGACCGGCAGACGATGGTGACGCGGCTGTTCGAGGGCCTGCAGCCGGTCGCCGCCACCTGGGTCAACCCGCTGCATCCCATGCACGACAAGACCATCCAGGCCACCAAGTTCGACCTGCCCGGCGCCAAGAAGCTGCTCGCCGACGCCGGCTGGACCCCCGGCCCGGACGGCGTGTGCCGCAAGGACGGGCAGCGCCTGTCCATCGAGTTCGGCACGACCGCCGGCAACCGCCTGCGCGAGCTGGAGCAGCAGGTGCTGCAGAACCAGTGGAAGGCCGCCTGCGTGGAGGCGACGATCAAGAACGAGCCGGCCCGCACGATCTTCGGCGAAACCCTCAAGCGGCGCACCTACAGCGGCATGATCCTGTACGGCTGGAGCAGCACCGTCTCCGAATCGCCGCGCCGAACGCTCGCCACCGACCAGATCCCCGCCCAGGCCAACAACTACGGCGGCGCGAACTACCCAGGGTTCAGCGACCCCGCGATGGATGCGGGCATCGCCCAGGCGGAGAGCGAGCTGGACCCGGAAAAGGCCGGCACCGCGTGGGCCGCCATGCAGCGCATCTACGCGGAGCAACTGCCGGCGCTGCCGCTGTTCTTCCGCGCCGACCCGCACATCACGCCCAAGTGGCTGCACGGCTACCAGCCGCTCGGCAACGGCTACAACGCCGGCATCTTCGCGGAACAATGGACGTCCCAGTAAGCGCCCCGGTCAGCGCGGCCTTGGCGCCCCTGCTGGAGGTCCGGGGCCTGGAGGTCGCCTTCGACCTGCCGGGCGGGCCGCGCCGGGTGGTGGCGGGCGTCGGCTACGCCATCCCGCCGGGCCGCACCCTGGGCGTGGTGGGGGAGAGCGGCTGCGGCAAGAGCATGACGGCCCTCGCCCTCATGGGCCTGGTGCCGCAGCCCGGGCGCGTGTCCGGCAGCATCCGCTTCGAGGGGCGCGAGCTGGTGGGGCAGAACCGCGCCGCCTGGCGGGCGATGCGCGGCGGGCGCATGGCGATGGTGTTCCAGGACCCGATGACGGCGCTGAACCCGGTCATGCCGGTGGGCCGGCAGGTCGCCGAGGCGCTGGTGCTGCATGAGGGCATGGGCTGGCCCGCCGCCGGGGAGCGCGCCGTCGAGCTGCTGTCCCAGGTCGGCCTGCCCGCCGCGCGGGAGCGGGCGGGCGCCTACCCGCACCAGCTCAGCGGCGGGCAGCGGCAGCGCGCCATGAGCGCGCGGGCGCGCGCCGGCCGCCCGGCCCTGCTGGTCGCGGACGAGCCGACCACGGCGCTCGACGTCACCATCCAGGCGCAGATCCTCGACCTCATGCTGGCGCTGCAGGAGGAGACCGGGGCCGCGATCCAGTTCATCTCCCACAACCTCGCGGTGGTCAGCGAGCTATCGCACGAGGTCGTGGTGATGTACGCCGGGCGCATCGTGGAGCGCGCCCCGGCCGATGCCCTGTTCGCGCAGCCGCTGCACCCCTACACGGCCGGCCTGATCGCCACCCTGCCGGACGCCTCGCACCGGGTGGACCACCTGCCGGTGATCCCCGGCGGCGTGCCGGACCTGGGCCGCGCCGTGCCGGGCTGCCGCTTCGCCCCGCGCTGTCCGCGCGCCGACGCCGGGTGCCGGAGCGCGGAGCCGACGCTGGAGGAGCACGCGCCGGGGCAGTGGGCCGCGTGCTTCAAGGTGGGCCAATGAGCCTCCTGGAGGTGGAGCGCGTGTCCGTGCACTTCCCGCAGGGCGGCGGCCTGTTCGCGAAGTCGCGCGTGCTGCGCGCCGTGGAGGACGTGAGCTTCGACATCCAGCCCGGCGAGACCCTGGCGCTGGTCGGCGAGAGCGGCAGCGGCAAGACCACGCTGGGCCATGTCGTCGCAGGCCTCCGCGCGCCGACGCAGGGCGCGGTGCGCTACGGAGGCCAGGCGATCCAGGTGGTGTTCCAGGACCCGTTCGGCGCGCTCGACCCGCGGATGCCGGTGTCCGCCATCATCGCGGAGCCGCTCCGCATCGCCCGCCGCCCGGCCTCCGAGCAGCGGCGGCGCGCCGGGGCACAGGCCCCCCACGTGGGCCGGCCGCCCCCCCCCCGCCACCCCGAACCCCCCCCCTTTTCCGGCGGCGCCAGCGCATCGCCATTGCCCGGGCGCTCGCGCCTGCACCTGAATTGGTCGTGGCGGACGAGCCGCTGTCGGCGCTCGACGTGAGCATCGGCAGCCAGGTGCTGAACCTGCTGCGCGACCTGCAGCGCGCGCACGGCCTGGCCTACCTGTTCATCTCGCACGACCTGGCCGTGGTGAACCACCTGGCCGACCGCGTCGCCGTGCTCTATCTGGGCCGCCTGGTGGAGCTGGCACCGCGCGCCGACCTGTTCGCGCGCCCGAGCCATCCCTACACCCGCGCCCTGCTGGACGCCGCCCCGCGCATCGGGCGCCGCCGCGCCCGCGGCTCGGCGCTGCGCGGCGAGATGCCCAGCCCGATGGCGCCGCCGCCAGGCTGCGTGTTCCATCCGCGCTGCCCCAAGGTCCAGGCCGTTTGCCGCGTCCAGCCCCCTCTGCTCGGCCCGGCGCCGGGCCGGCGCAAGGTGCTGAGCGCCTGCCACTTCGCGGACTGAGCCATGGCCCGTTTCCTCCTCCGCCGGACCGCCCAGGCCGTGCTCGTGCTGCTGGTGATGTCCTTCGTGATCTACGGCCTGATCGGCCTGATGCCCGGGGACCCCATCGACCTGATGATGGCGAGCAACCCCGGCATGACGCCGGAGGCCGCGGCACGGCTGCGCGCCATCTACGGCCTCGACCAGCCCTTGATGCTGCGCTACGCCCGCTGGCTGTGGGACGCGCTGCGCGGCGACCTGGGGTTCAGCCGGGTGCACTCGCGCCCGGTGCTGGAGGTGCTGCTGCCGGCGCTGTGGCAGACGTGCAAGCTGATGCTGGGCGGCTTCACCATCGCCGTCGTGCTGTCGCTGCTGTTGGGCGTGCTCGCGGCGCTGCGGCCCGGCGGCTGGATCGACGCGGCGATCAGCACGGTGGCGCTGGCCGGGGTGTCGGTGCCGGTGTTCTGGCTGGCGCTGGTGCTGATCCTGGTGTTCGCCGTCAACCTGCACGCGCTGCCGGCGAGCGGCGTGGGCGACGGCACATGGCGCGACACCTTCTGGCACATGGTGCTGCCGGTCACGACGCTGGCGCTCTCGATCATCGGGCAGTTCGTGCGCTACGTGCGCGCGGCCATGGTCGATGCGCTCCGCATGGACCACGTCCGCACCGCCCGGGCCAAGGGCGCAGGCGAGGGCCGGATCGTGTTCATCCACGCGCTGCGCCCGGCGCTGATCCCCGTGGTCACGGTGATGGCGCTGAGCTTCGGCGGCCTGTTCGGCGGCGCGCTCATCACGGAGACCATGTTCGCGCAGCCCGGCATGGGGAAGATGATCTATGACGCCATCCTGGGCAACGACTACAACCTGGCGCTCAGCGGCCTGCTGTTCGCGACGCTCGTGACCTTGCTCAGCAACCTCGCCGCCGACCTCGCCTATGGCTGGCTCGACCCGCGGATCTCGGTCGGATGAACGTCCAGCTCCCGGTGGCGCTCCCGCCCGCGGTGGACGCGCCGCAAAGCCCCTGGCGCCTGCGGCTGCGCCGCTTCCGGCGGCACCGGATGGGGATGGCGGCGCTCGCCTTGCTGCTGCTGGTGGTGCTGTTCTGCCTGGCGGCCTGGCCGGTGGAGTGGTGGCTCGGGGTGGACACCACCACCACGGACCTGCTCGCCCGCTTCGACCCGCCGAGCGCCGCGCATCCGCTGGGCACGGACGACGCCGGGCGGGACGAGCTGGTGCGGCTGATGGTGGGGGGCCAGATCTCGCTGCTGGTGGGGCTGATCGCCACCGCGTTCGGAGCACTTCTGGGCACCGCCATCGGCGTCGCGGCGGGCTTCTTCGGCGGGCGGCTCGACGCGCTGCTGATGCGCTTCACCGACGGCATGATCGCACTGCCGCTGCTGCCGCTGCTCATCGTGCTGGGGGCGCTCGACCTCACCAAGCTGGGCTTCTCGCCGGAGTTCGCGCATTCGGGCGCGGCCGGGTTCTGGCGGGTGGTGGTCATCATCTCCATCGTCGATTGGACCGGCGTCGCCCGCATCGTGCGCGCGGCGACGCTCTCGGTCCGGGAAGCCGACTACGTCCGCGCCGCCCGGGTCAGCGGGGCGCGGGCCGGCTACGCCATCCTCACCCACGTGCTGCCCAACGTCGCCAGCCCGTTGATCGTGGCGCTCACCCTCACCGTGGGGCGCGTCATCCTGTTCGAGAGCGTGCTGAGCTTCCTCGGCTTCGGCATCGTGCCGCCCACGCCGTCCTGGGGCAACATGCTGAACAACGCGCAGGAGCTGGTGACGACGGCGCCGGTGCTGGCGGTGCTGCCGGGCCTGCTGATCTTCCTGTCGGTGATCGCGGTGAACCTGCTCGGCGACGGGCTGCGCCACGCCTTCGACCCCCGGGGGGAATAGGGGGGCGGCGAACAATCAGCCGCCGATCATGCCCCTCACCCGGGCCGCCAGCGCGTCCACGGCGAACGGCTTGGCCATCACCTCCATGCCGCCGCAGGGCGTCGTCGCCGCCGCCTCGGCGTAGCCGGTGACGAGCAGCACCTTGAGGCCGGGGCGCAGGATGCGGGCCGCATCGGCGAGCTGGCGCCCGTTCATGCCGCCGGGCAGGCCCACGTCGGTGAGCAGCAGGTCGATGCGCGCGTCCGACTCCACGATGGCCAGCCCCGACCGGGCGTCGTCGGCCACCAGCACCGCGTAGCCGAGGTCGGACAGCGCGTCGCGGATCACCATGCGCACGGTCGGCTCGTCCTCCACGGCCAGCACCACGGCCCCGGCCTTCGCCAGAGGCGGGCTGGCCGCGGCGCCGGCCTCCGCCGTGGGGGCCACGCTCCCGAGGTGCCGGGGCAGGTAGATCGTCGCCGCCGTGCCCTGGCCCGGCGCGCTGCACAGGCGCAGGTGCCCGCCCGACTGCTGCGCGAAGCCGTAGATCATGGACAGGCCCAGCCCGGTGCCCTGGCCGAGCGGCTTGGTGGTGAAGAACGGGTCGAAGGCGCGGGCCAGCACCTCCGGCGTCATGCCGGCGCCGGTGTCGGCGATGCACAGCACCGTGTACTCGCCGGGCGGCACGTCCCTCGCCTCCCATCGCGGATCGGGCAGGACGGCGTTCGCGGTCTCGATCAGCAGGCGCCCGCCGTGCGGCCCTGCACCCGCTTCGCGGGCGCCCCCTCCGGGCGATGGCTCCGCCATCGCGTCGCGGGCGTTGATGGCGAGGTTGAGCAGCGCGTTCTCGAGCTGGTTCGCGTCGCACAGCGCCGGCCACAGCCCGTCCGCGAGCCGCGTCTCCACCTGGATGCCGGGTCCCACCGTGCGGCGGATCAGGTCCTCCATGTCCTGCACCAGGCGGTTCGCGTCCGTGGGCTTGGCGTCGAGCGTCTGCTGACGCGAAAACGCGAGCAGGCGGTGGGTCAGCGCCGCCGCGCGCCCGGTGGCGGCCAGCGCCGCGTCGAGGTAGCGGCCGATCTCCGCCACGCGCCCCTGGTCCGCGCGGGCGCGCGCCAGGTCCAGGCTGCCGGAGATGCCGGCCAGCAGGTTGTTGAAGTCGTGCGCGATGCCGCCGGTGAGCTGGCCCACCGCCT
>CAXTTB010000132.1:0-8411 GCA_964246905.1 uncultured Acetobacteraceae bacterium
GTGTTCTCCGCCGGCGCGCTCGCCCGCAGCCGGGAGCCGGAGGCGGCGCGGGCGCTGATCCGCTTCCTGGCCTCGCCCGCCGCGGCCGCGGCCATCGCGGACAGCGGGATGCAGCCGCTGGGGAGCGCGGCCCGGGACTGACGCCCGCGGGCCGGGAATGTGTTTTCTTCCGGCCACACCGAAAAAATCATTGTCAATAAACAACGAACTCTCTTGCACACGGTTTCGTGATGTGTTGTCCTCGCAGGGTAGAGACCGTGGAGGCGTGTGGTGCAATCTGCCTTGGACAGCTTCGTATTCGACAAGGTGGCCGCGGCCGTCGGCAAGACCCTGCGGGTCGAGCCGTCGGGCCTGTCGCGGTCAACCCGGCTGGTGGACGACCTGTCGCTCGGCGGGTTCGCCCGGCTGAAGCTCGCGCTCTGCCTGGAGGACCTGTTCGACCTGGAACTGCAGAACGACACCGTCGAGCGGTTCCAGACCCTGGGCGACATCGTGAGCTATTTCAGCTTCCGGTACTTCCGGGATGTCGAGATGGCCTCGCTGGGCGCGACGGCTTAAGCCTCGGCGCCCGCCGTCGCGCGGGCAAGCCAGTCCACCACGGCGCCGGCCGCCTCGCGCCCGTCCAGGCCGCGCCCGCGCGCCGCGGCGAAGGCGGCGGCCTGCCGGTCCGCGCTCGTGCCGCCCTCCACGATGCCCCGCGCCGCCATCGCCTCGCTGGCGCAGCCCAGGGCGTCCATGTCCTCCGCCACCTCATCCAGCGCCGTGTCGAGGCAGGCGGCAAAGGGCCGCGCGTCGCCGGTGAGGACGTCGATCAGCTCGGCCCGCACCCCATCGCACTGCACGCGCCACAGGTTCTCGGCCACCAGGGCGCGGGACGCGCCGGTCAGGCCCCGGTTCCACTCGGGCCGCCGGTCCGCCAGGCGCACCAGGCAGCGGTACAGCGCGGCGACGGCCAGCGTGTGCGACAGCAGCGTGCAGCTATCGGCCACCCGCAGTTCCAGCGTCGGATAGCGGATGGACGGGCGGAGGACCCACCACAGGAAGCTCGCGTCCTCGACGGACCCCGCCCGGGTCATGGCGTCCACGTAGCGCGCGTAGTCCTCCGGCCCGTCGAACAGGTCCGGCAGGCCGGAGCGCGGCATCTCGCCGAACACCGACATGCGGTAGGCCGCCATCCCCGTCGCCTGCCCCTGCCAGAACGGGGAGGACGCGGACAGGGCCAGCAGCAGCGGCATGGCGGGCAGCAGCCGGTTCATCAGATCGACGCGGGCGTCGGGCCGGGGCACCTCGACATGGACGTGCATCCCGCACACCACGCTGCGCCGCCCGGCGATCCGGGTCTTGGCCATGATCTCGTCGTAGCGCCCCTTCTGCGTCTGGCTCTGGCGCGACCAGCGGGCGACGGGGTGGGTGCCGGAGGCGAGCACCAGCACGCCATGGCCGCGCCCGACCTCCGCCAGCCCGGCACGCAGCCCGCCCAACGCCTCGCGCGCTTCGGCAAAGCTGGTGGACGGCTTCGTCGAGACCTCGATCTGCGATTGCAGCAGCTCGCGCTCCACCGCCGGCAGCCGGGCCTGGGCCGCCGCGTGGAACGCCGAAACCCGGCGCCCCGGCGTGCCGCGGGTCGTGGCGTCCGCGAGGAAGTACTCCTCCTCGATGCCGAACTGGTAGCTCGCGTCCATGGCGTCCTTTGGAAGCTGTCCCGGCGATCAAAGCACGGCTCGGTCACGGACGCGACCGGACTCATCATCATGGGATGTTCACGGTCGCGACGCCCGGCCCCGCCTATGCTGGCGTCCTCCCGATGACACACCCAAGGACATCATGAGAATGAGAACGCGTTGGCTTGCCGCCACTTGCGCGGCCGCCCTGCTTGCCGGCGTCACGGCGTCGTCCGCGGCCGAGGAGCGCGAGGAGGGCCGGGGCCGCTACGCGCACGTCCTGCTAATCAGCGTGGACGGCCTGCACGCGGTGGACCTGGCGCGCTGGACCGCCGATCCGGCCCATGCCAACGGCGCCCTCGCGACGCTGGCCCGGCACGCCGCCGTGTATCCGAACGCCTACACCACGGGGCCGTCGGACTCGTTCCCGGGCATGGTCGCCCAAGTGACCGGCGGCACGCCGCGCTCGGCAGGGGTGTTCTATGACGACAGCTACGACCGGACGCTGTTCGCCCCAGGGTCGAACTGCGAAGGCCCGCCCGGCGCCGAGGTGCAGTTCGCCGAGAACATCGACCGGGACAAGAACGCCCTCGACGCCGGCGGCACGGTGGGCCAGCCGCTGAGCCAGATCGACCCGGCGCAGCTCCCGATGTCCAACGCCTCGGGCGCCTGCCTGCCGGTGTACCCGCATGAGTTCATCCGCGTGAACACCCTGTTCGAGGTCGTGCGGGCGGCGGGCGGACACACCGCCTGGTCCGACAAGCACCCGGCCTACGACCTCCTGAACGGGCCGTCAGGCGCCGGCATCGACGACCTGTACACGCCCGAGATCAACTCGCTGATCCCCGCCCCCGGCAACGCCACCGCCGACAACACGACGAGCTTCACGGCGACCCGCAACTACGACGAGGTCAAGGTGCAGGCGGTCCTGCACCAGATCGACGGCCTCGACAGCACCGGCGCCCACGCGGCCCCGGTGCCGAACGTGTTCGGCATGAACTTCCAGGCGGTCAGCGTCGGGCAGAAGCTGGCGAAGTCGGGCCTGCTGGACGCGCCGGGCCTCACCGGCGGCTACGCCGATGCGGCCGGCACGCCGGGCAACGCGCTGGCGCAGCAGCTCGCCTATGTCGATGACGCCCTCGGCCGCATGGCGGCGGAGCTGCGGGCGCGCGGCCTCGCCGACGAGACCCTGGTCATCGTCAGCGCCAAGCATGGCCAGTCGCCCATCGACGTGACGAAGCGGCAAGCGGTGTCGGACGCGCCGTTCACCAAGACGCCGGGCTATGCGTTCCACATCGCCGATGACGAGGCGTTGGTCTGGCTGACGCCGCAAACCGCCGAGGCGTCCCGGGCCAGCGCGAACGACTACCTGCTGGGCCAGCGCACCACGCTGAAGATCGACGCGCTGGCCGGGCGCGACATCCTGCGCCAGCTTTACCAGGACCCGGCGACGGACAGCCGGACCCCGGACTTCGTGGCGGTGTCGCAGCAGGGCGTCATCTACACCGGGGGCAGCAAGCTGTCCGAGCACGGCGGCTTCGCCAACGACGACCGCAACGTCGCCCTGCTGGTGAGCGCGCCCGGCATCGCGGGGCATGTCGTGGACGCCGTGGTGGAAACGCGGCAGATCGCGCCGACCATCCTGCGCGCGCTCGGCCTCAACCCGCGGGCGCTGCAGGCGGTGCGGGAGGAGGGCACGGCGGTCCTGCCCAGCGCATTGCGCTGAGCCTGGGCTGCGCCGCCCGGGCCGGCCGTCGCGGTCAGGCCACGGTCCGGGCCAGGAAGCCGCGCATCAGGGCGGCGACCTCGCGGTGGTGCGTCTCAAGGGCGAAATGGCCGGTGTCGAGCAGGTGGACCTCCGCGTCCGGCAGGTCGCGGCGGTAGGCCTCGGCGCCTGCGGGCAGGAAGTGCGCGTCGTTCTTGCCCCATGCCGCCAGCAGCGGCGGCCGGTGCGCCCGGAAATACGCCTGGAAGTCGGGGTAACGCTCGACGTTGCTGCGGTAGTCCAGGATCAGGTCGAGCTGGATCTCCTCGGCGCCGGGCCGCGCCATGTAGGCGATGTCGAGCGTGTAGCCGTCCGGCGACACGCGGCTGCGGTCGGCGCCGTTGAAGTATTGCCATGTCCGGATGGTGTCGGGCGCGAGCGAGGCGCGGCAGGCCTCGCGATGTTCGGGCGTCGGGTCGCGCCAGTAGTCCTGCCAGGGTCCCCAGGCGTCGCTGAAGCCGTCCAGGTAGGCGTTGCCGTTCTGGCTGACGATGGCCGAGATGCGCTCGGGAAAGCGCAGCGCCAGGCGCAGCCCGACCGGCGCGCCGTAGTCGAAGACGTACAGCGCGAAGCGGTCGAGGCCGAGCGCCTCCACGAAGCCCTCCATCACCTCCGCCAAGTTGTCGAAGCTGTAGGCGAAGGCGCCGCGCGGCGGGGTCACGGTGTTGCCGAAGCCGGGCAGGTCGGGGGCGATCACGTGGTAGCGGTCGGCGAGGTGCGGGATCAGGTCGCGGAACATATGGCTGGCCGTTGGGAAGCCGTGCAGCAGCAGCACGATGGGACCGTCGTCCGGGCCGGCCTCGCGGTAGAACACGTCGGCGTCGCCGACTTTCATGGAACGGAACACGGGCTGGTGCATGGGAGGTTCCTGCGCTGCTGTTTGACCGCGATGTCGGCCGTTGCCGCCGTCCGCGGAATGGCCGAAGCTTGCAAGGGCTGATTGCAGGACGCGCAACGGATGGATCGTCTGGACGCGATGCGGGCCTTCGTGGCCGCCGTGGACCACGGGTCGCTGGCTGCGGGCGCGCGGCGCCTGGGCCACTCGGCCGCCGCGGTCACCCGGGCCATCGCGCAGCTTGAGGCGCGGCTCGGGATGGTGCTGCTGCACCGGAGCACGCGCGCGCTGCGCCTCACCCCGTTCGGCGAGGGCTACATCGCCACGTGCCGGGCTGTCCTGTCCTCGCTCGACCAGGCGGAGCGCGGCGCCATGGCCGAGCAGGAGACGCCCACTGGCCTGCTGACCGTCACCGCGCCCTTGATGTTCGGCCAGCTTCATGTGCGTCCGGTGCTGGATGGCTTCCTCGGCGCCAACCCTGCGGTCCAGGCGCGCTTGCTGCTGCTGGACCGCGTCGTCGGCATCATCGGGGAGGGCATCGACGTCGCGGTCCGCATCGCGCACCTGCCGGACTCGCAGCTCCACGCGAGGCGGCTTGGCGAGGTGCGCCGGGTGCTTTGCGCGTCGCCGTCCTACCTGGCGCGCCGGGGCGCGCCGGGCGAGCCGCGCGACGTGGCCGGCCATGACTGCATCATGGAGCATGACGGCGCCGAGATCGAGGCATGGCGCTTCGCGTCAGGGACCGTGGCCGTCCGCCCGCGCCTGCTGGTCAACTCGGCGTCCGCCGCGGTCGCATCGGCGGCGGCCGGCCACGGCATCACCCGCGTCATGTCCTACCAAGCGGCGGCGTCCGTTGCGGCCGGCGAGCTGGTCGTGCTCCTGCCCGGGCATGAGCCGCCGCCCATCCCGGTGCATCTCGTGCTGCCGCCGGAGCGCCCGGAAACCCCGAAGGTCAGGGCGTTCCTCAGTTTCGCCGCGCCGGAACTGCGCAGAAGGCTCGGCGAGGCGGCATCAGCCTTCGTGCATGGCTCCGACGGGTCCCGCCCCGGTCACGGCGCCGCGGCGCGCGATATCCGGCCCTCCAGCGGGTAGGCCGGGTCGTTGTAGCCGGGGGTCGAGGGGTGTCCCGCCGGCACCAGGCTGTCCACCAGCGCCTCGTCCTCCGCGGTGAAGCGGTAGTCGAGCGCGCCGGCGTAGTCCGCCCACTGCGCTTCCGTGCGGGGGCCGGCGATCACGCCGGTGATGAGCGCGTTGTTCAGCACCCAGGCGGCGGCGAACTGGCCCGGCGTGATGCCGCGCGCCTCCGCGTGCTCCGCCAGCCGTTGCGCGATGCGCAGGCTTTCCGGGCGGAACTCGGTTTCCATGATCCGCTTGTCCTGCCGCCCGGCCCGGCTGTCTTGGTCGGGCTGCGCGTCCGGGCGGTACTTGCCCGTCAGCACGCCGCGGGCCAGCGGGCTGTATGGGAACACGCCCAGGCCCAGGGCGGCGCAGGCCGGCAGGTGCTCCACCTCCGGCATCCGGTTCATCGCGTTGTAGTAGGGCTGGCTGACCACCGGGCGGTCGATGCCGGCCTCGTCGCACAGCCGGCAGACCTCCGCCACGCGCCAGGCGCGGAAGTTGGACAGGCCGAAGTAGCGCAGCTTGCCTGCCCGCACCAGGTCCGCCACCGCGCGCACGGTCTCCGCCAGCGGCGTGTCGTGGTCCTCCCGGTGCAGGTACAGGATGTCGATCTCGCTCGTGCCGAGCCGCTTGAGGCTGTCGTCCACGGCGTCCATCGCGTGGCGGCGCGACAGGCCGCGGCCGTTGGGGCCGGGGCCGGCCGGGTTCGCGAGCTTGGTCGCCAGCACCCAGTGCCGCCGCCGCGCCGCGCTGCCCCGGCCGCCGATCTACTCCCCCCGGCCCCCCCCCTACACCGTGGCGGGGTCGATGAAGTTGACCCCCAGGTCGGCGGCGTGGTCGATGATGCGGCGTGCCGTGGCCTCCTCGGTGGGGCCGCCGAACATCATGGTGCCGAGGCACAGCGGCGACACCTTGAGGCCGCTCCGGCCGAGCGTTCGGTACTGCATGGCGGGTCTCCGGGCTTGAGCTTGGACGCGGGGAGCATAGGGCGGCGGCCCCGATAGGCAAACGCCCCCGTGGCCATGCCGCACCGCATCCACGCCCTTGACCCCTGGCCCGGGCTGCGGAGAATGCGACCGTTTGATGACGTCTTGGCGCGGGCGGGGTCCATGCTGTTTGCGACGCTCCTAAAGTCCATCGTGCAGCGCGGCAGCATGGTGCTGACCGACGGCGCGGGACGCCGGCACCGGATCGGCGACGGCAGCGCGCCGTCCGTCGCCGTCCGGCTGACCCGGCGCCGCCTGGACTACACCCTGGCGCTCAACCCGAAGCTGTCCATCGGGGAGGCGTACATGGACGGCTCGCTCCGCATCGAGCAGGGGTCGGTCATGGACCTGTTGATGCTGCTGGCCGGCAACCTCGACACGGTCGCGCCAGGCCACTGGCTGAACTGGGGCACCCAGGCCCGCAACCTGCTGCCGTCGCGGGTCCCCGCCGCCCGGGCGCGGCGCAACGTCGCCCACCACTACGACCTGTCCCCGGCGCTGTACGACCTGTTCCTGGACGCGGACCAGCAGTACTCCTGCGCCTACTTCATCAGCCCGGACGACACGCTGGAGGCCGCGCAGGCGCAGAAGCAGCGGCATATCGCGGCCAAGCTGCTGCTGGACCGCCCCGGAGATCGCCCAGGCCTGCAGGTGCTCGACATCGGCTCCGGCTGGGGCGGGCTGGCGCTGTTCCTCGCCCGGCACGGCGCCGCCGAGGTGACGGGCATCACGCTCAGCGTCGAGCAGCAGCGGGAGAGCACGGCGCGCGCAGCCGCGGCCGGGCTGTCGGACCGGGTGCGCTTCTTCCTCCGCGACTACCGGCAGGAGACGGGCACCTACGACCGGATCGTCTCCGTCGGCATGTTCGAGCATGTCGGGCGCGGCAGCTACGGCGCGTTCTTCACGAAGCTGCGCGGCCTGCTGCGGGAGGACGGGGTGGCGCTGCTGCATTCCATTGGCGACAGCGCCGGGCCGGGGCCGATCAACCCGTTCATCCGCAAGTACGTCTTCCCCGGCGCCGACGTGCCCGCGCTGTCCGAGGTGCTGCGGGCCGTCGAGCGCAGCGGCGTCCTGGTGACGGACGTCGAGATCCTGCGGCTGCACTACGCCGAGACCCTGTTGCGCTGGCGCGAGCGGTTCGTCGCGAACCGGGCGGCGGCGGTGCGGCTGTACGACGAGCGGTTCTTCCGCATGTGGGAGTTCTACCTGGCGCTGTGCGAGGCCGGGTTCCGGACCCGCAGCAGCATGGTGTTCCAGATGCAGCTCGCGCGCCGCAACGACGCGCTGCCGCTGACGCGCGACTACATGGCGGAGGCGGAGCGCCCGGCGGCGGCGCGGGCTGCCCTGTCCGACGCCGCGGCCGAGTGAGCGGGCGCCGGGACCCCAAGCCCGACTTCGGCCAATTCTGACGTGTGCCGGGTCGCGGAGCGGGTTGGTGCGTTGCTGGCGTGTCCCGGCCAAGAGACGCCGCCGCGCTGCTGACGGGCGCCATCCTGGCTCCGGGCCGGCGCACGGTTGCGAGCATCCTTCGCATCACCGGCCTGGCACGTGAGGAACGGTTGGGCGCCCGCGAGCGCCTGACCACCTTGCCCACGGTGCTGGCCGGCCCGGCCACGACCTGGCGGCGCGTGACCGTGCCGGGCTGGTATGGCGAGGGCGAGCGCACCGTCGAGGTCAGCACCAACACCGCCGTCTGGCGCCACAGTGGGATGCCGGCCGTCCCGGTCCGCTGGGTTCTGGTGCGCGACCCCCACCAGGGCCGCTTCGACCCGCAAGCCTTGCTCTGCACCAACCCGGCCCGGCCCGGCCCGGGATGCCGTCCAGGTCCTGCACTGGTTCGTCCAGCGCTGGCGACCCGAGGTCACGTTCCGAGAGGTGCGCGACCCCCTCGGCGTGGGAACGCAGCGGCAGTGGTCGGACAAGGCCATCGCCCGCATGGCGGCCAAAGTCGGGCTCGTGATTGATCTCACGATACATCGTGTGATTTCTGGAACACCGAACGCCAGTCCGACTCCGGCCCGGACCGCCACCCTCCCCTACTCCGC
>CAXTTB010000133.1:0-8391 GCA_964246905.1 uncultured Acetobacteraceae bacterium
GCGTGCCGAGCGCGCGGTACGTGGCGCCGCCCTCCATGGGCAGCTCCGCCCCCATGGCGCGGGCGGCGGCGTGCCCGCTCCCCACCGCCTGGTCCCCCGCCAGCACCGGCCCGGCCGGCACGCCCGCCTGCAGCAGCGCCTGGCACGCCGCCTGCCCGTCCTGCCCGGCGAAGGCGGCGTCGAGCTGCGCCGCCAGCGCCTCCCGGTTCGCCACGCGCCCGGCATTGGCGGCGAAGCGCGGGTCGTCCGCAAGCTCCGGACGGCCGATGAACTGGCACAGCTTGCGGAACTGCCCGTCATTCCCGGCGGCGACGAAGATCGGCCCGGTCGCGGTCGCGAATTGCTGGTACGGCGCGAGGTTCGGGTGTGGGTTGCCCAGCGGCTGCGGACGGACGCCGTTCAGGAAGAAGTTGGCGGCGTGCGGGTGCAGCAGCGCCATGCCGCAATCATGCAGCGTCATGTCCAGGTACTGCCCCCGCCCGGACGCCGCCCGCTCATGCAGCGCCATCAGGATGCCCACGGCGGAGAACAGCCCGGTCGCCAGATCGACCACCGGCGTGCCGAGCCGCAGCGGCCCGGTGGACGGGTCGCCGTTCACGCTCATCAGCCCGGTCATCGCCTGCAGCACCGCGTCGTAGCCCGGCAGGCCGCCCAGCGGCCCGTCCGCGCCGAAGCCGGACACCCGGCAATGGATCAGCCGCGGGAAGCGGGGCGCCAGGTCCGCCGTGTAGCCGAGGCTCCAGCGTTCCATGGCGCCGGGCTTGAAGTTCTCGATCAGCACGTCGGCGGTCTCGATCAGGCGCAGCAGCACCGCGCGCCCGGCGGGCTGGCGCAGGTCGAGCGCGATCCCGCGCTTGTTGCGGTTGACCCCGATGAAGTAGCTGGCGTCCTGCCCGCCATCCGCCTGCTCCAGAAAGGGCGGCCCCCAGTCTCGCACCTCGTCGCCCTGCGGCGGCTCCACCTTGATGACCTCGGCACCGTGGTCGGCCAGGATCATCGTGCAGTATGGCCCGCCCAGCACCCGGGTCAGGTCCACCACGCGCAGCCCGGCCAGCGCGCCGGGGGAGGCGGCCAGGCCCTTGCCCGCGGCCACAGTCGCTCCGCCATCCATCCCGCGATCCTCCACATGGCCCGTGCATTGCCTCCGGGCATCGGACCCCGGGCGGTTGCCGGGCATTTCGGCACAGACGGGGCCGCGCGGCAAGGCGGGCGCGGCGGCGCGGCTACCCGGCGTCCGCGGCGCCGCTGCGCGCCGGCATCGCCTGCTCGATGGCCGCCAGCACCGAGCGGATGCGGAACGGCTTATGCAGGAACGCCGTGTAGCGCCGGGTCACGGCGGCGACGGACTCTTCCGGCAAGGCGCTCATCATCACGACCGGGAGGGTGTCGGCGCCCCCCTCCGCGGCCAGCGCGTGCAGCACGCCCGCGCCGTCGAGCACCGGCATCATGTAGTCCAGCAGCATCAGGTCGGGCCGCTGCTTGGCGATGCAGGCCAGCGCCTGCTGCCCGTTCGCCGCGACGGTGACGCGGAACCCCTCGTCCGTCAGGATGGCGTCGAGCACCTCCGCCACCCCGAACTCGTCATCGACGACCAGCACAGTCGGCACGGCGTCAGCCCTGGTCGGCCGGGCGGTGCGGGGCAGGAGGCGGCGCATCCGGCGCGTCCGACAGCTCCTCGATGGCGACGCCGCCCGGGCCGATCCCGTAGCTGCGGGACCGGGGGTCGATCTGGGCATCGCGCGCCTTGAACACCGACATCCGCCGGACCAGCGACGACCGCCGCCGGCTCAGGCGCAGGACCAGGATGTTGTCGGCCACGACCGACAGGCGGCCGTGCATCATCTCGGGCGTGGTGGGCAGCACCCCGAACTGGCTGGGGCCGTCAACCTCTGCGGTGAACAGGCTGGTGACGCCCAGCCCGCGCAGCTCCTGCATCAGGGCGGCGACCACGCCCGGCAGCCGGGACGGGTCCGGCGCCAGTTGCAGCAGCCCGGTCAAGCTGTCGATGCACAGCCGCCGCGCGCCGGTGCGGCGCACCGCGCCCATCAGCTCATGCAGCGCCACGTCGAGCAGCCCCTCCGTGCTGGACCGCCACACCACCGAGACCTGGCCCGCGTCGATCAGCCCCGCTACCGGCAGGCCGAGGGCGCGGGCCTTGGCGAGCAGCGCCACCGGGCTTTCCGTGGTGCTGAACAGCAGGCCCGGCCCGGCCGCGCCGCACGGGCCGAGGAAGTGCAGCCCGAACGTGGTCTTGCCGCTGCCGGGCGAGCCTTCCAGCACGGTCATCGAGTGCTCCGGCAGGCCGCCGCCGAACATGGCGTCGAGCGGCGGCAGGCCGGACGGGACCTTGGCGCCGCCGGGCTGGACGGCGCGGCGCGGCTGGGCGTGCGACGCCTCGAACCGCGGGTGGACGCCGATGCCGGCGCTAGTGATGTCGAGCGCATGGCGGCCCGGCAGGTAGCCGGCCCCGCGGCGCTTCAGCACCTCGAGGTCCCGCTCCGACCGCCAGTCGTACAGGCGGCTCCGCATGTCGATCACGCAATCGACCATGGTGTGCTCGGCCGTCGCGTCCGCGTGGCTTGCCGAGGCGCTGCTGATCAGGAAGGTGGCGCAGTCGGCGACCGAGGCCTGGGTCTGCAATGCGTGGATGAACCTCTTGTATTCCAGGCCGGACTCCGCCGTGCGCTCCATGGTGACCAGGCCGTCCAGCACCAAAACCGTGGCGTCATAGGCCTGCACCTCCCGCCGCAGCAGGGTCAGCAGGCTGTGCAGCCCCTCCGTTTCCAGCATGGCGAACGCGCTGACGTAGGCCACCTGGTCCGGAATCGCCGCCCGGTCGAAAAAGGCCACGCTGTCCAGGTGCGCGAACATGCGGGCGTGGTTTTCCGCCAGCAGCGTGACGTAGAGCGCCCGCCCGCCGGACCGGGCGTGGTGGAAGCACATCTGGTTGCAAAGGATCGTCTTGCCGGTGCCGGGCTGGCCCTGGACGATGGTCAGGCTTCCGGAGATGAACCCGCCAGCCAAGACCGTGTCCAGGCCGTCGATGCCGCTGCTGACCTGGTTGGGCAATCCGTTCTCGATCCTGGGCTACGCTAGACTGGGCTAGGCTGGCTGCGCGGGCCTTGCACATTGGCGATGTGGGAGCCGCACGCTGAATGTCGAGCCTTCGCCGAGGCCGCTCGACACCTGGACGGTGCCGCCCATCGCGGCGGTCAGGCGCCCGACCACCCACAGCCCCAGCCCGAAGCCCGGCTGCTGCTGCCGCGACACCGCGCGCTCGAACGGGGAGAAGATGCGTGCCTGGTCCGCGGCACTGATGCCGATGCCCTGGTCGCGCACGTCGAGCGCCACCGTGCCCCGTTCCTGCCGCAGCGACACGGTGATCGGCTTCCTGCCGCCGTACTTGACGGCATTCGACACCAGGTTCTCGGCGATCTGCTGCACCGCCAGCTCGTCGCAGGTCCCGGCCAACGTATCGGGCGCCGCAAGCTCGATGGGCGATCCGGCGCGTTCCGCATACGGCGCCAGGCCCTCCACCACGCCGCGCAGCAGCCCGGCCATGTCCGCTTCCGCCCACTCGACGCGGAACGTGCCGGCGGACAGGCGGGAAATGTCGAGCAAGGAGTCGCAGCGCCTGACGTAGTGCTGCACGACCCGGTCCAGCCGGGCCAGGCCGGCGGCGATGGGGGCCGGCGTGCCCTCCTGCCACTCAGCCGTGCGCCGCATGGACTGCACCGTCATCAAGAGCGGCGTCAGCGGGTTCCGCATCTCATGCGCGGCGATGGAGATGAACTCGTCGCGGGCCTGCACGGCGTCACGCAGCCGCTCGACCTCCTGCCGCAGGGTGGCGATGGTCAACAGCGCGTCAGCCTGGTTGGTATCTCCCCGGTCCGTCACAATGCCCGCTCACGAAGATTCTATCCGAGAGCATAGCCAGTGTCATAAAGCGACGCAACAACAATTATTGCGACACCGGGAGGACGGCCCCGGTTGGACCGCCCTCCATCCGCCATGTCAGATGTAATGCTCCGCGAGCGGCGCGAAGCCGTTGAACCGCTGGCTGGCGTAGGTCGTGACGTAGGCGCCCGTGGACTCGATCTGCACGCGGTCGCCGCAGCGCAGCGCCAACGGCAGGCGGTAGTTGGCCCGCTCATACAGGATGTCCGCGCCGTCGCAGGTCGGCCCGGCGATGGCCACCGGCCCGGTCTCCCCGTCGCCGTGCCCGGTGGCGAAGCGGTACTTGATCGATTCGCCCTCCGTCTCCGCCAGGCCGCCGAACCGCCCGATGTCGAGATAGACCCAGCGCACCGGGTCGTCCTTCGCCTTGTGGCAGACCAGCACCACCTCCGCGTCCACCACCCCGGCGTCGCCCACCAGGAAGCGGCCCGGCTCCACCAGGATCTCCGGCAGGTCGTTGCCGAAATGCTGGGTCATCGCGTGCATGATCGCGTCGGCGAAGCGGTCGATGCCGGGGATCTCCTCCCGGTAGCGCACGGGGTAGCCGCCGCCCAGGTTCACCATGCGGAGGTTGACGCCGGCCGCGGCCAGGTCGGTGAACAGCATCGCGACCCGGCCGATGGCGGTCTCGTAGCTGCCGGTCGTGGTCTGCTGGCTGCCGACATGGAACGACAGGCCGTACGGGTCCAGCCCAAGCTCGCCCGCGCGGATCATCAGCTCGCGCGCCGTCTCGACGGTCGTGCCGAACTTGCGGGACAGCGGCCACTCCGCGCCGTCGTTCTGCACCAGGAGGCGGCAGTACACCCGGCTGCCCGGGGCAAACTCGGCCAGCTTCTCCAGCTCCTCGATGCTGTCGAATGCGAACATGCCGACGCCCGCGGCGTGGGCGCGCTGGATCGCGGACACCTTCTTGATGGTGTTGCCGAAGCTGATGGCGGAGGGCTGGGCGCCGGCGGCGAGGCAGAACTCGACTTCCTCGAACGACGCCGCGTCGAAGCTGCTGCCGAGGCCGACCAGGCGTTGCAGGATCGGCGCCGCCGGGTTGGCCTTCACGGCGTAATACACCCGTGCGAGCGGCAGGGCGCTCAGCAGCGTGCGGTAGTTCTGCTCCACGCGGTCCACGTCGAGCACGAGGCAAGGGGTGGCCGGCGCATGGTCGGCCAAGTACGCTGCGATCTTAGGGGTCATCGCGCTTAGTCTCCAGGATCGGACGCCCCGGTGATGCGGGGGCGTGCCCGCCGGGCAATGCCGGCAGGCGGGTTGACGGAACGGTCGAACGAACCAGCGGAAGCGAGGTGTGCCAGAACGCTTGACGTCGTTGCGTAACCCCCCAGGGCCAGAGGCACGTGCGTTGCTGCGTGGACGCGGAAATAGGACCCCATGCCCCCCTGCGCAAGAGAAAAATCCGCTCGGCGCCCGATTATTCTCAGTGGGGATTCCGCGTCAGGAAGCGTTAAGATTCCCACGGATAAACAATGCATTAATGTGCCGCCGCAACAGGCTGCTTCCATTGAGGACTTTCAGCGATGAGGCCCACCGGCCCGATGCCCGCCGACGCGCCGCCCGCTTCCGCCACGCCGCTCGGGGCGCCGGCGTCCACCGACCCGCGCGGCGACGCGGCGGGGCCGGGCCTCGAATCGGCGCGGATCGTGCTGGAGCCGTGCGCCGTGGCGCTCGGGCGCCATGCCGAAGGGCCGCAGGACATCCCGTGGCACGGCTGGAAGGCGGTGCTGCGGCGCGTGCTGATCGAGATGCTGACCGACCGCGTGGCCCTCGTCGCCGCCGGCTGCGCCTTCTACGCGACGCTCGCGCTGTTCCCGGCGATCTCCATGCTGATCTCGGTGTACGGCCTGCTGTTCGACCCGGCCACGGTGGAGCCGCAGCTCGAGGTGCTGCGCGACCTGCTGCCGCCGTCCGCCTGGCAGCTCATCTCGGAGCGCGTGCACATGCTGGTGACGCGGCCGCCGGGGTCGCTCGGCCTGCACCTGCTGTTCAACACGGCGGTGACGCTGTGGAGTTCGGCGACCGGCACGAAGTCGATCATCGCGGCGCTCAACGTCGCCTACGAGGAGCGGGAGCGGCGCAGCTTCCTGCGGTTCCAGTTGCTGTCGTTCGCCATCACCCTCATGGGCATCCTGAGCGCCGCCATCGGCTTGTCGCTGCTGGTCGGCCTGCCCGCCGTGCTGGCCGGGCTGGGCATCGCCGCGCACCAGACGGCGCTGATCCGCGTCGCGAGCTTCGGGCTGCTGGTGCTGGCGATCCTGGCTGGGCTGTCGCTGCTCTACCGCTACGGCCCGTCGCGGGAGCGTCCGCGCTGGCGCTGGGTGACGCCGGGTTCGGTGGTGGCGACGGTGCTGTGGGTGGTGGTGTCGGCGCTGTTCTCGATCTACGTGGGGCAGTTCGCGACGTATGACGCGATGTACGGCCCGCTCGGCACCGTGGCCGGCGTCATGATGTGGTTCTTCGTCACCGTGTATGCCGTGCTGCTGGGCGCGGAGCTGAACGCGGAGCTTGAATTGCAGACCTCGCGCGACAGCACGGACGGGCCGCCGCTGCCTATGGGCGCGCGTGGCGCGTATGTGGCCGACCATGTTGCCGAGGACTGATCTCCGGCGCTTCCGCGGCCTCCATCGGCACCCTCATGCTGACGGGCGTGAGCGTCACGTCGCCCAGGCCCTGGTCCACCATGCC
This sequence comes from uncultured Acetobacteraceae bacterium, assembly GCA_964246905.1. Taxonomy (GTDB): domain Bacteria; phylum Pseudomonadota; class Alphaproteobacteria; order Acetobacterales; family Acetobacteraceae; genus CAHJXG01. Next base: position 6,649 of record CAXTTB010000133.1, read on the forward strand.
GAGCCGGGCGGCGGCGCCGCGGGACAGGTCGATGACGCGCCAGCGCTTCGGCGGCAGGCGGTCGTTGATGGTGACGACGACGCTGCGTCCGGTGTCCCGCAGGGTGACGCGGATGCGGCTGCCGAGCGGCAGGCTGGGATGGGCGGCGGTCATGGCGCGCTCGTCGAACCGCTCGCCGCTGCTGGTGGGGCGTCCCTGGTGCCAGCCGCCGTACCAACTGGCTTCCCCGCTTTCCTTCCACCCCCCGCTTTCCCTCCGTGTGCCGTCCCGCACGCTGCCCCAGTCTGACCCGGCATTGGCCGGGCCGGCCAGCAGCAGGGCGGAGGCGAACATGGGGGGCAGGAGGGCGGCGGAAAGGTTCATGCAATGCCTCGTTGAGTTGTTCAAAGGGCATTCAACCTATCCGGCGGCAAAGATCAACCCAGTAACGGCGTGCGAGCCGTCAAAATCGTATGAACGCTCGAGGATTGTTCCTGGTTTCCGGGCGGCCAACCCGCTGAAATCCTAAGTCCCAACCATTCAAAACGGCAGCATGTTTTTTATTTGCGTTGATGCCGACTGCTTGGTCCTGACGGCTGCCGCTACTTGATTACCGCAATACTGACCAAATGGATCGAAGTATCCAGACAGGCCTACGCAAGCGCACCGGAGGCCCCTGGCGGAACCCGGGGCCGCCCCTCAGCGGATCAGGCCGGCCAGCGGGCTGCTCGGCTCCGCGCCCATGCGCCGCGGCATCCGCCCGGCGCGCCGCGCGTGCCGCCCGGGCTCCCCCGCCGCCTTAATCGCCCGCGCCATCCGGATGGGGTCCTGCGCGTGGGCGATGGCGGAGTTCAGCAGCACGGCGTCGCAGCCGATCTCCATGGCGATGGCGGCGTCGGACGCCGTGCCCACGCCCGCATCCACCAGCACGGGCACGCCCGCGCCCTCGATGATCATGGACAGCATCGCCGGGTTCTGCACGCCGAGGCCGGAGCCGATGGGCGCGCCCAGCGGCATGATGGCGACGCAGCCCATCTCCTCCAGCCTCTTCGCGGCGAGCGGGTCGTCGGAGCAATAGACCATCACGTCGAACCCGTCGCGGATCAGCGCCTCCGCCGCCTCGAACGTCGCAGGCATGTCGGGGTAGAGGTGCGGCGGCGGCCCCAGCACCTCCAGCTTCACCAGGTTCCAGCCCCCGGCCTCCCGCGCCAGGCGCAGGGTGCGGACCGCGTCGTTCGCAGTATGGCACCCGGCGGTGTTGGGCAGGTAGGTGTAGCGTTTGGGGTCCACGTGGTCCTGCAGCATGGGCGCGCCGCGGTCCGACAGGTTCACCCGGCGAACCGCGACCGTCACCATCTCCGCCCCCGACGCCTCGATGGCCTGTGCGGTCTCCTCCAGGCTCTTGTACTTGCCGGTGCCCACGACGAGGCGCGAGCGGAATTGCCGCCCGGCCACGGTCCAGGTGTCTTCGCCCAAACGGGCGCCGTCATCGCGCAACAGGGTGTCCATGTCAGCCGCCTCCAATGAAGTGCACGATCTCGATCTGGTCGCCGGCGTCGAGCGCGGTCTCCTCGTATCGCGAGCGGGACACGATGGCCTCGTTGCGCTCGACGGCCACCTTGCGCGGGTCGAGGCCGAGCACGCCCAGGAGCGCCGCCACGGTGTGGCCCGGCGGGATGGCGCGCGGCTCGCCGTTCACGGAGATATCGACCATGGGGGCCAATATGTGGAAGCGGGCGGCGTGGGGCAAGCGAGGGCCGGGGC
>CAXTTB010000134.1:0-8390 GCA_964246905.1 uncultured Acetobacteraceae bacterium
TCCATTGGCTCGCTTGCATCCGCCCGCGCGCCTGGATCAGGCTGGGGGCGCGGCGGGCTTGTCGGGCACCGCGCCCTCGGCGACCAGGACTTCGTTCGCCGCCTTGAACGCCTCCAGCCCGGCGGGGATGCCGCAATACACCGAGGCGTGCAGCAGCACCTCCTTGATCTCGTCCACCGTGACGCCGTTGGTCAGCGCGCCGCGGACGTGCAGCTTGAGTTCGGCCGGGGCCTTGAGCGCGGTCAGCATGGCGAGGTTGAGCAGCGACCGGGTGCGCCGGTCGAGGCCGGGGCGTGTCCAGACGTAGCCCCAGGCCATCTCGGTCGTGAGGTGCTGGAACGCCGCCATGAACTCGTTGGCATGGGCCAGGGAGGCGTCCACGTAGTCGGCCCCCAGCACCGCCCGCCGGACCGGCAGGCCACGCTCGAACAGGCCTTCGGGGGTTGGGTCTTCGGCCATGGGTGCGTCCTCCGCTGGTTTACTGCCGTCATACGGGTCGGGCGCGGCGCGGGCAAGGCGCGCGGCGGCTTGACGCCCGCCATCCCAACCAGGAACGCCGTTCAACCCGGCAGCCGCATCAAAGGCTCGCCCGCGCGGACCCGGCGGCCATCCTGGAGTCCGTCGCAGAGCCTGAACCCGGCCGGTGCCAAGACGAGGATCGTGGACCCGTGCTCGAACCAGCCCATCTCGTCCCCCTTGGCCAGCGGCGCGTCGCAGGCGAAGCTCCGGCGGGGCGGCGCGTGGGCAGGCCGGGCCAGGTCGAGGAAGCCCAGCCGGATGCCGGCCACGAGGATGGCCGCGACGGCGACCAGGGTCACGCGGTGCCCCGTGCCCGGCAGGGTCATGCCGATCACGGCGCGCTCGTTCCTGCAGAACAGGCGGGCGACCCGTTTCAGCGTGACGGGGTTGACGTTCCAGGCGTCGCCGAACAGGTGGACGACGTCCGTGACCCGGCAGTCGTGCGGCGCATGGAACCGATGGTACATGGCCGAGGTGAGGCGCAGCGTCACGTACTGGCCGTCCTGGAAGGCGCCGGCCTGGGCATCGTCGCCGAGCAGGTCCTGCAGGGTATAGGCCATGCCTTTGACCTGCAGCAGCGTGCTGCCGTCGATGGCGCCGCCCGCGCCGACGATGCCGTCGCACGGGCTGGCGAGGACCGCCGGGTCGGCCGCGACCGGCCTTGCGCCTTCCTTGAGTCGCCGGGTGAAGCAGGCGTGCATGCTTGGGAACCGGGTCTCGCGGGCGTCGCTGAGGTCCAGGTCGGTGAAGAACCGCCACACGCGCAGCGAGGCCGCGCAGACGGCGGGGTTCTCGATCTTGCTGAACCACCCCATCCACCGCGTCGCCAGGCGCCGGGGAATGCTGTTGGTGAGATGGAAGTTGACTGCCTCTTGTTGCACAATCTTCATTATCATCGGGCGGATCGGCATGGGATGGGAGCACTCTTTGAGGGTGACGCAGTGCTGGCGAGTCTCACGACGATGGCCCCGTTCGCGGCCGGAGGCGCCATAGCGTTCGGCGCCTTGTGGTCCAAAGCCCGGAGCCGGCTGCTGCTGTCCAGGGCGAAGCACCCTTCGCTCACCGGGCACGTGCGGATGGCGCGCCGGGTCGCCGGGCTGATCCCGTTCTACGAGTATGACGAGGCCCGCTTCTTCGCCTGCGACAGCCCGACGGAGGACGTGGCCCGGCGGCGGCGCGAGGGGTTCGAGCGGCTGTCCCGCCTGTACCGGGAGCGTTTCGGCAAGACCCGCGCGATGACGGCGGAGACGGCGGAGGGCGTGTCCGACCTGCAGTTCACCGGCGCGTACCGGGTGCCGTTCCAGTTCAGCCATCATGTCCGCGCGCAGCTTTCGGCCGGGTCGTTCCTGGCCGCCTCGTCCGGCGTGACCGTGACCGACCTGGACGGCAACAGGTTCTACGACCTGACCGGCTGCTACGGGGTGAACCTTTTCGGACACGAGTTCTACAAGGACTGCATCGCCGCGGGCGCGGGCCACGTGCGGGAGCTGGGCGCGGTGCTCGGCGCCTACCATCCGGTCGTGGCCTGCAACGTCGCCCGGCTGCGCAGGGTCTCGGGCCTGGACGAGGTGTCGTTCCACATGTCGGGCACGGAGGCGGTCATGCAGGCGGTCCGCCTGGCCCGCTACCACACGGGCCGCCGCCGCCTGGTGCGGTTCTGCGGCGCCTACCATGGATGGTGGGGCGCCGTGCAGCCCGGCATCGGCAACCCGTCCGCGGAACCCGACACCCTGACGCTCGCGGAGATGTCCGAGAAGACGCTGCGCGTGCTCCGGCGGCGCCGGGACATCGCCTGCGTGCTGGTCAACCCGCTGCAGGCGCTGCATCCCAACCAGGGCGCCCCGGCGGACTCCGCCCTGATCGACAGCGGACGCAGCGCCCGTTTCGACCGGGCGGCCTACACGGGATGGCTGCGGCAGCTCCGCGCCGTGTGCGACGAGCGGGGCATCGCGCTGATCTTCGACGAGGTGTTCGTGGGGTTCCGCCTGGCGCGGAACGGGGCGCGGGAGTACTTCGGCGTGCAGCCCGACCTCGTGACCTATGGCAAGACGCTGGGCGGCGGGCTGCCCGTGGGCGTGCTGTGCGGGCGGCGGGCGCTGATGAAGCGCTACCGCGACGACCGCCCCGTCGATGTCTGCTTCGCGCGGGGGACGTTCAACGCCCACCCCCACGTCATGGGCGCGATGTTCGAGTTCCTGCACCGCATGGAGACGCCCGAGATCCAGGCGCTCTACGACGGCCTGGACCGGCTTTGGGACCGCCGGGTGGAGCAGCTCAACCAGCGCCTGCGCGCGGAGGCGCTGCCGGTCGGCATCGCGAACCTGTCCTCGATCTGGACCGTCAACTACACGCGGCCGTCCCGTTACAACTGGATGCTGCAATACTACCTGCGCGCCGAGGGCCTGGCGCTCAGTTGGGTGGGGACGGGACGGCTGATCTTCAGCCTCGACTACACCGACGCCGACTACGCGGCCGTCGTCGAGCGGTTCGTGGCCGCCTGCCGGGCGATGCAGGCCGACGGCTGGTGGGACGGGACGGCCATGACCAACAAGGCGATCAGGCGGGGCGTCCTGCTGGAAGCCGCGTCCGCCGCGGTGTTCGGGCCGCGGCGGCGCGTCACGGCTTCCAACGGCCGGACCCGCCCGTGATGATGGTATCAGTGATGAAGCCCGGCCGCCTCGTACTCGTCGTCGCCTGAACCCGGCCCGCCCGGCATGTTCCGGCGCAGGAACGCCATGGGGGAGCGGTAGTACAGCTTGATGTCGTGGAATGGGTCCGTGACGATCTTGGTCGCCCAGACCAGGCCGGTCTGCACATCCTTGATGAGGAAGAGCTGCACGGTGCGGAACAGCAGCCCGGCGATGCCGACGATCAGCCACAGGTTGCCGACGTGCCGGGCGAAGTCCATGGCCGTGGCCGGCGGGAGGCAAAGCCCCATGACCGTGGGGTTCGCCACGAGGAGCAGGGGCGAGAGTGCCCAAACCGTCATGAGGACGATCTTGCGGCGGAGGTTGTAGCCGACCTTGATCTCCTCCTTGTGCTCGTGCGTGGCCTGGTTGACCGTGTCGTAGGTCTTGGGTTCGAACACCAGGTGCCCGATCTGCCGGCTGGTCATGGACACGAGCCAGGCGATCAGGGCGGCGATGGCCGGGTCCTTGAACAGCAGGGCGTACGACAGGACGAACGTCGCCGCGCTGAGGAGATGCAGCGACTGGTTGACCAGGCTGTGGTGGTAGTAGCGGTGGTCGTCCCAACGCTGGGTCCTGAGCATCTCGAAAAAGCCGTTCATCAGTTTTCCTCGTTGCAAGGGCGTGAGCGACGTCTGTCTAGGCCTCGGGCCGCCCGTCACCATGGCCATCGGCGTTCTTGGCGAACCGGATCAGCCAGAAGTGGCCCAATGGCGGGAGCGCCCGCTTCTCGGCCAGGCGGGCTGTGGGCGACCGCGCGAGCCAGTCCGCGTACCGGGTCCAGGCGAACTCGGTGCGCCACCCCATGCGGCTGGTGAGCGGCATCAGCCATTTCTCGGCCGTCCCGCGGAAGCCCGCCTCGGCGCCCAGGCGGCTGGTCAGGATGATCTCACCGCCGGGGCGGACCACGCGGAGGAACTCGTCGAGCGCCTTCTCCGGGTTCGGGATCGCGGTGACGACGTACTGGGCCACGACGACGTCGAAGGAGGCGTCCGGATATTCCAGCCGCTCGGCGTCCATGACGGCGATGGCCTCGACGTGGCCCAGCCGCTGCTCCTCGACCCGGGCGCGCGCCTTGGCGAGCATCGGCTCGGAGATGTCGATGCCGACGACCCGGCTGCTGGCCGAGTAGCTGGAGAGCGACAGGCCGGTGCCCACGCCCACTTCGAGGATGCGGCCGCCGACGCGCTCCGCGGCGACGACGGCGGCGGTGCGCCCGCGCCTGAACACCGGGCCGAACACGATGTCATAGATGGGCGCCCAGCGGTCATACGCCTTCGCCACCCCGGTCAAACTCATCACGGCTGTCATAGTCGTCCTTCGCCACAGGCAAGACGAAATAGCAATGGCCGTAATGAAATCATCATATAGCGGGGCGGACCCGGCTGCTGCCGGGATCGGTTCTAAGCCGCCGCGAACTGCAGCTCCGCCAGCCGCGCGTACAGCCCGCCCTGCCGCACCAGCGCCTCGTGCGGCCCGGTCGCCACCACGCGGCCCGCGTCCATCACCACGATGCGGTCCGCCCGGCGCACCGTCGCCAGCCGGTGCGCGATCACGAGCGTCGTGCGGCCCTGCGCCAGGACGGCCAGGGCGTGCTGCACCGCGGCCTCGCTCTCGGCATCCAGGGCGCTGGTCGCCTCGTCCAGCAGCAGCACCGGGGCGTCGCGTAGCAGGGCGCGGGCGATGGCGACGCGCTGGCGCTGGCCGCCGGACAGGCGGATGCCGCGCTCGCCCAGGAAGGTGTCGAAGCCCTGGGGCAGCTCGTCCAGGAACCCGGCGGACGCGGCCCGGGCGGCGGCGCGCACGTCGGCGTCCGACGCCTCGGGGCGGCCGTAGCGGATGTTGTCCCACACGTCGGCACCGAAGATCACCGGGTCCTGCGACACGAGGCCGATCCGCCCCCGCACGGCGCCGGGATCGGCGTCGCGCACGTCCACGCCGTCCAGCAGCACGCGCCCGGCTGCGGGATCGTAGACGCGCAGCAGCATCGGGAACACGGTGGTCTTGCCCGCGCCGCTCGGTCCCACCAGGGCGACGGTCTCGCCGGGTTCGACGCGCAGCGTGAACTGGTCCAGCGCGGAGGCGTCGGGGCGGGACGGGTAGCGGAAGGACACGGCGTCGAACTCGACCCGGCCCACGGGAGGCGTCGGCAGCGGCGCCGGGCGGGCGGGGGCGGCGATGCCGGGCGGCTCGGCCAGCAATTCGGCGATGCGCCCGGCGGAGCCGGCGGCGCGCTGCACCTCGCCCCACAGCTCGCTCATGGCGGTGGCGCTGGTCGCGACGAGGACGGCATAGAACACGAAGGCCGACAGCTCGCCGCCCGACATGCGCCCGTGCACGACCTCCAGACCGCCGGCCCACAGGCTGAGCGTGATGGCGCCGAAGCCGAGCACGACGACGGACAGGATCAGCGCGGCGCGCATCCGGGCGCGGCGGAGGGCGGCGCCGATGCTGTCCTCGACCCGGGCGCCGAAGCGGGCGCGGTCCACGGCCTCGTGCGTGAAGGCCTGCACGGTGCGGAGCGCGTTGGTCGTCTCCTCGGCGTAGGCGCCGAGGTCGGCGATGCGGTCCTGCGCGCTGCGGGACAGCCTGCGTTCGCGCCGTCCGAACACCACGAGCGGGAGGACCACCAGCGGGATCACGGCGATGACCAGCAGGGCGAGCTTGGCGCTCGTCACCACCAGCATCACCAGCGCGCCAGCCGCGACCACGGCGCTGCGGAGCCATTGCGACACGGCGGCGCCGATCAGGCCCTGGAGCTGCGCCGTGTCGGTGGTGAGGCGGGTCAGCACGTCGCCGGTCCGCATGGTCTCGAAGTAGGCGGGCGACAGGCGCAGCACCTGGGCGAAGATGGCGGCGCGCATGTCGGCGGCGACGCGCTCCCCGAGCCAGGCCATCAGGTAGAAGCGGAGCGAGGTGGACAGGCCGAGCGCCGCGACCACCGCGAACATGATCCCGGCCGCCTGGTCGAGGTGTGCCGCGCCGTCCGCGGAGGCGAAGCCCACGTCGATCAGCCGCCGCACCCCCTGCCCCAGCAGCAGCACCAGCCCGGCGGCCAGCGCCAGCGACACCGCCGCTCCCGCCGCCCGCCCGGCGTAGGGCCGCAGGAACGGCAGCAGCAGGCGCAGGGCCGACAGGTTGGGCTTGCTCGTGACGAGGACGGTCAGCGTCGTGTTCCCTTCAGTTCGGCCAGCTTGACCGGGCGGAAGTCCCAGGCGTCCACGCCCACGTCGAACTGCCGGGCCTGCGGGCGCAGGCGGCCATGGCTGTGGCCGTGCAGGTTCAAGGCGCCCTTGGACATGTCCCGCCAGGTCCGGAAGGCGTAGTGGCACAGCACCAGGCGGGTGCCGTCGATGTCCAGTTCCATATAGGGCGCGACGCTCTCCCAGCCAGGCAGGGCGGTGATGCCGGGCGGGTCGTTGTTGCCGGTGATCAGGTGCTTGCGCCCGTGCAGCCCGTCCAGCAGCGGACCCGGCGCGCGGTGACGCACGGCGAAGTCGCCGAGGTGCCACACGTCGTCGCCGGGCGCTATGGCGGCGTTCCAGCGGGCGGCCATGGCGGCGTCCATCTCGGCCACGGTGGCGAAGGGGCGGCGGTAGAAGGCGCGGGCGGCGGCGTGGCCGAAATGCGTGTCGGCGGTGAAGAACACGGCCATGCGGCGCTTTCCTGGATATGAACGGACTGCGCCCGCCTGCGTTGAGGCGGCCGGTATCGCATGAGGGACCATATGGCACGCATCGGCTCCAGCTTCTTCACCGTCCTGGGCGCGGCGTTCGCGGTGGCGGGCGCGGACAAGATCATCGGCAACCGCGGCTACGCCCGCATGTTCAACCACCTCGGCTGGTCGCGCGGCGGCCTGCGCGCGGTGGCGCTGGCGGAGATGGCCGGCGGCGCCCTGCTCGCGGCCGGATCGACCCGGCGGCTCGGCGGCGCCATCGCCGCGGCGACCTCGGCCACCGTGCTGGCGAGCGAGGTGCGGCGCGGTGACAAGGAGCTGGCGGTGCCGCGCGGCCTGCTGATGGCGGCGGCGTTGCTGGCGTTGTTCGCGCGGCGGCGCTGATGGCGCCAACCGCGGTTCATTGACGCGCTGAGGGCTGTGACCTCGTGTAGGGCGGAAAAGCGTCAGCGCCTTCCGCCACCAGGCGGCGCGTCGGCGTATGACGCTTCGCTTATACGCCCTACGGGCTATTGCTGGAACGTGTTGCACCCGGCGACCGTGCCGGTGCGCAGGCCCGTGGCGAGCCAGCGCACCCGCTGCGCCGAGGAGCCGTGGGTGAAGCTGTCCCGAACCACGGCGCGTCCGGCGGCCTGGCTGATCCGGTCGTCGCCGATGGCGGTGGCGGTCGCCGCGGCCTGCTGCAGGTCGTTGTCGTCGATGTTGCGGTGGCGCTGGTTCATCGCGTTGGCCCACACGCCGGCCAGGCAGTCGGCCATCAGCTCGGTCCGCACCGACAGGTCGTTGGAGGTCGCGCGGTCCCCTTCCCCCCGCGCCTGCCGCTGCGCCGCCTGCACCTTGGGCAGCAGCCCCAGCAGGTTCTGCACGTGGTGCCCGACCTCGTGCGCGATGACGTAGGCGTAGGCGAAGTCGCCGCCCCCGCCCATGCGGCGCTGCATGTCCTGGAAGAACGACGTGTCCAAGTAGAGCTTGCGGTCGAGCGGGCAGTAGAACGGCCCCATGGATGACTCGGCGGAGCCGCAGCCGGAGGACGTGACGCCGGAGAACAGCACCAGCACCGGGCGCTCGTACTGGCGGTTGGCCTCGCGCGGCAGGATCTGCGACCAGACGTCCTCCGTCTCCCCCAGCACGCGGGCGACGAAGCGGCCCACCTCGTCGTCCGGCGTGCCGCGGCGGGCGGGCGCGGTCTGGGTCGCGACGGGGGCGTTGCCGGCCACCTGCTCGGCGCCCTGGATCAGCACGGCCGGGTTGATGCCGAAGGCCCAGCCGAGCAGGCTGAGCACCACCACGGCGCCGACGCCGAGGCCGCCGGTGGCCACCCCGCCCATACCGCGGCGGTCCTCGATGTTGCCGCTCTCCCGGAGGTCGTCTTCGCGCATGGGGGGTCCTACTTGGGTTGCGGGGATGACGCGGGACGGGGCGTCGCGTTCCTGACGGCGTGTGGCAGCTCGTCCGGGCTGGGCGCGAGGCCGTAGGGCGCCACCAGGTCCCAGACGTGCCGGGGCACC
>CAXTTB010000135.1:0-8352 GCA_964246905.1 uncultured Acetobacteraceae bacterium
GTGCTGGAGCGGGCGCCGCCCCGCGGCGGTGCTGCCACCCTGCAAGGCGTGCGCGACTGGATCGCCAGGCGGGCGATGGCGGGGTTGCCGGGGCCGGCCGGCGCGATTGCGGCGACCCTGCTGACCGGCACCACGACGGCGATCCCGCCGCAGGACCGCGAGGCGTTCCGCGACTCCGGCCTGGCGCACCTGCTGGCCGTGGCCGGGCTGCATATCGGCATCGTCATGGGCGTGGCCATGGGGGCGACCCGGCTGCTGCTGGCGTTGTCCGAGCGTGCCGCCCTGCATTGGCCGACCAAGGCGATGGCCGCCGGGGCGGCGCTGTTGGTCGGCGGCGCCTACCTGCTGCTGACCGGCGCGCATCTGCCGATCATCCGCAGCTTCGCCATGGCGTGCCTGGTGACGCTGGGCGTCGTGCTGGGCCGCCGGGCGCTGTCGCTGCGTGGGCTGGCGCTGGCCGCGGTGGCGCTGATGCTGCTCTCGCCGAACGAGGTGGTGGGTGCCAGCTTCGGCATGAGTTTCTCCGCCGTGCTGGCGCTGATCGCCGGCTACGAGGCGCTGCGCCCGCTGCTGGCCCGGCTGTATGGCGGTGGGTGGGGGCGGCGCATCGCCTCGCACGGCGTGGCGCTCGTGCTCACCAGCCTGCTGGCGGGTACCGCTTCGGCCCCGTTCGGCGCCTACCATTTCGGGCACTTCCAGCTTTACTTCATCGTCGCCAACGTGGCCGCCGTGCCGCTGACGGCGTTCTGGGTGATGCCGCTCGGCCTGCTGGCGCTGCTGCTGATGCCGCTTGGCCTCGAATGGCTGGCGCTGACGCCGATGGGGTGGGGGATCGACGGCATCCTGTGGATCGGGCGCACCGTGTCCGCCTGGCCGTCAGCCACTCTGCCGGTGCCACACATGCCGGCCTGGGGATTGTGCGTGTTCAGCCTGGGCCTGGCCTGGCTTGGGCTATGGCGGTCGCGGCTGCGGCTTGCGGGGGTGCCGGTCATGGTGGCAGGGCTGCTGTCGCCGCTCGCCGCGCCGCCACCGGACATCCTGGTCTCCTCCGAGGCGCGGTTGATCGCCCTCCGGGCCGACCGCTATTACCTGATGTCGCAAACCGGCGCGTCGAAGTTCGTGCGGGATGCCTGGCAGAACCAGCTTGCGGCCGGGCCGCTCGTGCCGTTGCAAACCGGGGCGCCTGCGACGTGCGATGCCGACGCCTGCCGTGTCCAGCGCGGCGGGCAGCAGGCCTTGGTCCTGCGCAGCCGCGCACGGCCGGATTGCGCCGACATCGACCTGCTGGTGTCCGCCGAGCCGGCCCGGGGCGAGTGCCCGGCCGGCATCCCCTATATCGATCGTTTCAGCGTCTGGCGGGACGGTGCCGTGGCGATCTGGCTGACCGGCGCCGCGCCGCGCATCCTGTCCGACCGCGCCTACCGCGGCGACCGGCCGTGGGTGCCGGGGCCGCCGACGCCGCGCCGGTCCATACCCAACCTGCCGATGGCGACGCCGGACGAGCTGCCGCCCGCCGTAGCGGAGTGATCAGTAGCGCCGCAGCAGCGCGACCAGGCTGCCCTGCACCTTGACCCGGTCGGCCGGGAAGATGCGGATCTCGTGGCGCTGGTTGGCCGGCTCCAGCGCGACCGAGTTGCCCCGGCGCCGCAGCCGCTTCAGCGTGACCTCCGCATCGTCGATCAGCGCCACGATGATCTGGCCGTTCTCCGCCACGTCCCCCTTGCGGATCACCACCGTGTCGCCGTCGAGGATGCCCGCCTCCACCATCGAGTCGCCGGCGACCTCAAGCGCGTAGTGCTCACCATTGCCCAGCAAGGCCAAGGGCACCTCGATCTGCGCGCCCTGATCCCGCAGCGCCTCGATCGGCAAGCCGGCGGCGATGCGGCCATACAGCGGCAGGTGCACCGCCGCGGCCTCGTTCGCCGCGCGCACGGCCGGGAAGCGGCCCGAGAAGTCCCCGCGGATGACGTTGGGCGAGAATGGCGCCACCGGCGCCTCCGCCACAGCAAGCTCCCGCCCGGCTTCGTTCGGCAGCCGCGTGACCTCAAGCGCCCGGGCACGGTGGTGGCGGCGGCGCAGGAAGCCCCGCTCCTCCAAGGCCGAGATCAGACGATGAATCCCGGACTTCGACCGGAGCTGCAGCGCCTCCTTCATCTCCTCGAAGCTCGGAGAGAAGCCTGTCGCCTTGAGATGGCCGTCGATGAAGGTCAGCAACTCGTGCTGCTTGCGCGTCAGCATGGCAAAGCTCTTTCGTGCCCAGGGGACAGCCCAGCAAAATAAAACACATGTAGAACAAAAAGGCAACCCGATTCGTTCTACATTGGTTCGCCAACGCCTGTCAATGTTTCCTGTCGCTTACGGCACGCGGCCGGGCATTACAGGCCACCCATGTCCAGGCGCAGCACGAGAACGGCGGCGTCCGCCTGCAGCGCAGGCGCGTGCGGCGGGCGGAGAATCAGGCACCCGGCACCGGCCAGCAGTCGCAGCAGCGACGAGTCCTGTCGGTCGAACGGCGTGGCGACCAAGGTGCCGGATGCGTCCGTCGAGAGGGTTGCCCGCAGGTGATCCGCCCGATGGTCGTTCGCAGCCACGGCCGTACCCAGCCGCGCCTCGACGGGCCGCAACGCTTCATCCGCAAGGCCATTGAGCCGGTTGAGCGCGGGCAACAGGAACAGGAAGGCGCAGACGAAAGCCGAGACCGGGTTGCCGGGCAAGCCGAGCACGGGCACGTCGCCAAGCCGCCCGAACAGCAGCGGCTTGCCTGGCCGCATCGCGATGCGCCAGAAATCGAGGGCGAAGCCGCGGGTCGCGAGGCTGGTCTGCACCAGGTCATGCTCGCCGACGCTGGCGCCGCCCGTGGTCAGCAGGAGGTCGATGCCGGACAGGCGGTCCGCGACGGAGGCAATGGCCGCCGGGTCATCCGGCGCGATGGGCAGCACGGACGGGACGCCGCCGCCGGCACGCACCAGCCCCGCCAGGGCGTGCGCGTTGGAGCTGACGATGCCGCCTGCCGCCAAAGGCTCGCCGGGCAATACGATCTCGTCGCCGGTCGCGAGGATCGCGATACGCGGCTGGCGATGCACGGCGACCCAGGGGTGATTGCCCGCCGCGATCAGCCCGATGGTTCGCGCGCCCAGCCGGGTGCCAGCCGGAACCAGGATGTCGCCCTGGCGGAAATCCTGGCCGGCGCGGCGGATGTGGCGTCCGGGCCGTGCCGCCTCCCGCACGGTGATCCAATCACCGTCCCGGTCCACGTCCTCCTGCGGCAGCACGCAGTCGGCGCCGTCCGGCACGACGCTTCCGGTGAACAGCCGGACAGTCTCGCCGTCTGCGACCTGGCCGGGGAACGGCCGGCCCGCCGGGGCGCGGCCAACCACCGCCAGCCGCGCGCCGGTCCCGCCGTCCGCCACCCGCAGCGCATAGCCGTCCATGGCCGAAACGTCGGCGGGCGGCTGGGTCAGCCGGGCGTGCAGCGGGCTGGCGAGCACACGACCCCAGGCCTCCGGCAGAGCGACGGTTTCGGCCGGGGTGGGACGGAGCGGCCCGACGATGCGGGCGCGGGCTTCCTCGACCGACAGCATCGCCTCACCCTTGCCGGAAATCGCCGGACTTGCCGCCCGCCTTGTGCACGACGCGCAGCCCATCGATCCTCATGCCACGGTCAATCGCCTTGCACATGTCATAAACCGTAAGCGCCGCGACGCTTGCGGCGGTCAGCGCCTCCATCTCTACCCCGGTGCGTCCGGTGGTGCGGACGGTGGCGGCGATGTCGATGCCGTTGCACGACGGCGATGGCCCAAGGTCGAGCGTGACCGCGGAGATCGGCAGCGGATGGCACAGCGGGATGAGGTCCGCCGTGTGCTTCGCCGCCATGATGCCGGCCAGCCGCGCCACGCCGAGCACGTCGCCCTTCTTGGCCTCCCCGGCCAGGATCACCCGCAGCGTTTCCGGCAGCATCACGACGCTGACCCGCGCGGTCGCCGTCCGGTCGGTCTCGGCCTTGGCGGAAACATCGACCATGACGGCCCGGCCCTCGGCGTCGAAGTGCGTCAGCCCTGGCATTATGACGGAGCGCCCAGCAGGGCGCGGGTGGCTGCGCCGACGTCAGGCTGACGCAGCAGGCTTTCCCCAACCAAGAAGCAAGACGCCCCGGCATCCGCCAGGCGGCGAACGTCGTCGTGGCTGCGGATGCCGCTCTCGGCGATCAGGAACCGATCCGAGGGCACGTGCGGCGCAAGCTCCATCGTAGTCTGCAAATCGGTCTGCAAGGTCTTCAAATTACGGTTGTTGATCCCGATGAGCGAGGTTTGCAGCCCCAGGGCGCGGTCCAATTCGGCCCGGTTGTGCACCTCGACCAGCACGTCCATGTCCAGCGCCCGCGCCAACTCTTCCAGCTCGCGCGCCTGCTGGTCGGAGAGTGCCGCCATAATCAGCAGGATGCAGTCGGCGCCCATCAGCCGGCTTTCATAGACCTGCCAGGTGTCGAGCATGAAATCCTTGCGCAGCACCGGCAAGGGAACCGTGGCGCGGGCAACCTTCAGATGGTCGGGCGAGCCTTGGAAATACGGGGCGTCCGTCAGCACGGACAGGCAGGTGGCGCCCGCGTCGGCATAGGTCCGGGCCAGCAGCGAAGGCTGGAAGTCGGGGCGGATCAGCCCGGCGGATGGCGACGCCCGCTTGATCTCGGCGATCAGGCCGTAGCCACCCCGGGCCGCGGCCTCCTTCAGGGCATGGCCGAAGCCGCGGGTGGGGTTGCGCCGCAGGTGCAGCCGGCTCACGAGCGCGGTGGTGGGCGTCTCGGCGCGACGCCGCTCCACCTCGCTCAGCGTGTCCGCGCAGATCTGGGCCAACGCATCAGGGATCGCGACGTCCATTCCACTCACTCCGCAGACATCAAGCAGTTGCGCGCCGCAGCTTATCGAGTGCAGCAGCAGCGGAGCCATTGTCAATCGCCTCGGCCGCCTGCAGCGCCCCCGACCGTAGATCATCTACCATCCCGGCGACGATCAGCCCGGCTGCTGCGTTCAGCAGCACGGTGTCGCGGTACGGCCCAGGCTCTCCATCAAGCAACGCGCGCAAGGCGCCGGCGTTCGTTGCGGCATCGCCGCCGCGGATGGCCTCGACCGGCGCACGTTCCAGCCCGGCGTCCTCCGGCGTCACGCTGAACGCCTGGTACGCGCCGTCATGCAGCGCGACGACCTGGCTCGGCCCGGCCAGGGTCAACTCATCCAGACCTTGGCCATGCACGAGCCAGGCGCGCTCGGTGCCGAGCGCATGCAGGGTCTCGGCCATCGGACGCAGCCAGGCGGGGTCGTTGACCCCGGTGAGCTGCCGGCGCACCCCAGCCGGGTTGGCGAGCGGTCCCAGCAGGTTGAAGATCGTGCGGGTGCCGAGTTCCACCCGCGGCCCGGCCGCGTGGCGGAGCGCCGCGTGGTGCCGCGGCGCGAACAGGAACACGCAGCCGGCCGCCGCCAGCACGTCCGGCAGGCGGTCCAGCGCCACGTCCACGTTCACGCCCAGCGTGGCCAGCACATCGGCGCCGCCCGTCTGCGACGACAAGGCACGGTTGCCGTGCTTGGCGACCGGCACGCCGCAGCCGGCCAGCACGAACGTCACCGCCGTGGACACGTTGAGGGTGCCGGCATTGTCGCCGCCCGTGCCGCACACGTCCACCGCGTCCGGCGGCGCCGCCATCGCCGTCATGCGGGACCGCATGGCACGGACCGCCCCGGTCAGCTCCGCCACCGTCTCCCTCCGCACCCGCATCGCCATCAACAGGCCGGCGATCTGCGCGGGCGTGGCCTCGCCGGACATGATGGTGCCGAACGCCGCCTCGGCCTCCTCCGCCGACAAGGTGGCGCCAGAGGCGAGCTGGGCGAGAACCGGCTTGAGGCTGGCCATGCCGCGTGGAAATCAGGCGGCGCGGGCTGGCGCGGGCTGGCGCACCAGGGCCAGGAAATTCGCCAGGATCTGGTGCCCGTGCTCGGAGGCGATGCTTTCCGGGTGGAACTGCACGCCGTAGATCGGCAGGTCGCGGTGGCGCAGGCCCATGATGATCCCGTCCGCGGTCCAGGCCGTCGGCACGAGGGACGGCGGCAGGGTCTCCGGCTCGACGACGAGGCTGTGGTAGCGCGTCGCCTCGAACGGGCTGGGCAGCCCCACGAACACGTCGGTCCCGCCGTGGCGGACCGGGCTGAGCTTGCCGTGCATGGGACGGTCCGCCCGCACCACCCGGGCGCCGAACGCCTGGCCGATGGCTTGATGGCCCAGGCAGACGCCCAGCACCGGGATGCGCCCGGCGGCCGCTTCGATCAGGTCGAGGCATACGCCCGCTTCGTTCGGCGTGCACGGGCCGGGCGAGAGCACGATGGCCTCGGGCGCCAAAGCCAGGGCGTCGGCGGCCGAAAGCTCGTCGTTGCGCCGCACGGTGCAGGCCACGCCGAGGTCGCCCAGGAAGTGCACCAGGTTGAAGGTGAAGCTGTCGTAGTTGTCGATCAGCAAAAGTGTGGGCAGCAGGAGCATGGGTCAGGCTTTCAGGGCGGCGAAGCGGACCGCCTCCTCGGCGGCGCGGAACAGGGCGCGGGATTTTTGCCGGGTTTCCTCGTACTCGCCGAGGGCCGTGCTGTCCGCCACCACGCCGCCGCCGGCCTGCACGTACATGGTGCCGTCCTTCACCACAGCGGTGCGCAGCCCGATGCAGGTGTCCATGGTGCCGTTGGCGGCGAAGTAGCCGATGCACCCGGCGTAGATGCCGCGCCGGGTCGGTTCCAGCTCCTCGATGATCTGCATGGCGCGGATCTTCGGCGCACCCGTCAGCGTGCCCGCGGGGAACCCGGCGACCAGGGCGTCGAGCGCCTCCAGCTCCGGCCTGAGCCTGCCCTCCACGGTGGAGGAGATGTGCATGACGTGGCTGAACCGCTCGATGCGGAAGCTCTCGACGACCCGCACGCTGCCCAGCGCGGCGACACGGCCCACGTCGTTGCGGCCGAGGTCGAGCAGCATCAGGTGCTCCGCCCGCTCCTTGGGGTCGGCCAGCAGCTCGGCCTCCAGCCGTTCGTCCTCGGCCCGGGTGGCACCGCGAGGCCGGGTGCCGGCGAGGGGACGGATGGTCACGACCCCATCGCGCAGCCGCACCAGCACCTCGGGGCTGCTGCCCACGACGGCGAAGCCGCCGAAGTCGAGGAAGAACAGGAACGGCGCCGGGTTGATGCGGCGGAGCGCGCGGTAGAGGGAGAACGGCGGCAGGGCGAACGGCACGGAGAAGCGCTGGCTCGGCACGACCTGGAACGCGTCGCCGGCGGCGATATACTCCTTCATGCGCTCGACGATGCCCATGAACTCGCCCTGCGTCATGTTGGACGCAGGCTCCGGCTGCGGCGGCAGCGCCACGGGCGGGGCGGCATGGGGCAGGGGGCGCATGAGCGCCGCGTCCGCCTGGGCCAGCGCCGCCTGCGCCATGTCCCAGGCCTGCTGGGCGGAGACGCCGGGCTGCGGGTAGATGGGCGCGGCCAGGGTGAGTTCGTCCTTCACGTTGTCGAACACGGCGAACAGCGTCGGACGGAGCAGGATGGCGTCGGGCAGGCCGAGCACGTCCGTGTTCTTGTCCGGCAGCCGCTCCATCAGGCGCACCATGTCGTAGCCGAGATAGCCGACCAGGCCGCCCAGCATCGGCGGCAGGTGCTCCGGCAGGTCGAGCTGCGTCTCGGCGATCAGCGCCCGCAGGCTGTCGAGCGGCGCGTGACCGTCGGCGGCGAAGGCGTGCGGGGCCGAGCGGGCGTGCCGGTTGACCTCGGCCCGGCCGCCGCGGCAGCGCCACACGAGATCCGGCTCCATGCCGATGATCGAGTAGCGGCTGCGGGCGGAGCCGCCCTCGATGCTTTCCAGCAGGAACGTGTTCGCCCGTCCGGCGGCGAGCTTCAAATAGGCCGCGACCGGCGTTTCCAGGGCGGCGACCCCGGTGGTCCAGACCAGCGTGCCGCGCCCGGCGTCATACGCGGCGCGGAAGGCGGCCTGGGATGGGGAAGCGGAAGCATTCATGCGCCGGTGCTCAGGATATCGGTGCTCAAGATGTCAGGTCTCAAGGTTGGGCCATGCTGTCCAGCAGGGTCCGGTTCACTAGGGGCTTGGCCTGCGTCCGCAACGCGGCAGCCAACGTCAGCTCGATGTCCTGGCCGATGGCCTGGGTGAGCGCCGTACGGATCTGAGCGGCACCCGACGGGTCGGCCGCCGGGTCGGGAGCGGTGATCTCGGCCAGCGACACGACGTAGAAGGCGTCCGGCGCCTCGATCATCGTCGTCTCGCCCTGCTTCAAAGTAAACAGCGGCTCGGTCATCTCCGTGGGGACGCCTTGGG
>CAXTTB010000136.1:0-8330 GCA_964246905.1 uncultured Acetobacteraceae bacterium
GTGCGGCCGATGCGGTGGACGTAGCTCTCCGGCACGTTCGGCAGGTCGTAGTTGAACACGTGGGACACGTCGTCCACGTCGATGCCGCGCGCCGCGATGTCGGTCGCGACCAGCACCTTCACAGCACCCGACCGGAACCCGGCCATCGCACGCTCCCTGGCACCCTGGGACTTGTTGCCGTGGATCGCCTCGGCGATCACGCCGGCCTTGGTCAGGTGCTCGGCCACCTTGTTGGCCTCGTGCTTCATCAGGGTGAACACGATGGCGCGGGCGACCTTGGGCGACTTCACCAGCTTCTCGATGGCGGCCTTCTTGTCGGCCTCATCGACGAACATCATCGTCTGACGCACGCGCTCCACCGTGGTGGACGGCGGCGCCACCTCGACGCGGACCGGGCTGCGCAACATGCTGCCGGCCAGTTCGGCGATGCTCGGCGGCATGGTGGCGGAGAACAGCAGGGTCTGCCGGGCCTGCGGCAGGGTGGCGACGATGCGGCGGATGTCGCGCACGAAGCCCATGTCCAGCATCCGGTCGGCCTCGTCGAGCACCAGGACCTCGACCTTGGACAGCTCGATGTGGCCCTGGCCCATCAGGTCCAGCAGGCGCCCGGGCGCTGCGACCAGCACATCGACGCCGCGGCGCATCGCGTCCACCTGGCGCCCCTGCCCCACGCCGCCGAACACCACCGTGTGGCTCAGACGCATGTGCCGGGCGTAGGTCGCGAAGCTCTCGTCGATCTGCGACGCCAGCTCGCGCGTCGGCGCCAGCACCAGGACGCGGCAGCCCTTCGGCGGTGCGGGCACCCGGCGGGCCTCCAGACGCTGCAGGATCGGCAGGGCGAAGGCGGCGGTCTTGCCGGTGCCGGTCTGCGCCAGGCCCAGCAGGTCGCGGCCTTCCAGCAGATGCGGGATGGCGCCGGCCTGGATCGGCGTCGGCGTGGTGTAGCCCTCGGTCGCGAGGGCGCGCAGCAAGGGTTCGGACAGCTTGAGGTCGGCGAATGTCGTCATATGGGAAGGCGCCTCCTGGCGCCGGGTCGTCGGGCCGCGCTCCTGCTGAGGATGCGAGCGGCGTGTGGAACCATGCCCTGCATGGCATGAAACGCGGCGGGACTGCCGCTGGTCTCGGTCAAGGCGATCTGATCGAAGTCTTGGGAGCGAAGGGCGCTTCCGTGTTGGGCGTCGGCTCTCTGCGCACGAGGACACCGGAGAAGGAAGGCTCAAGCAGTCGCAGTCTGCTGCACCGCACATAGACCCATCGGCTCAGGATTGCAACGGGATCGTGTCAGAAAAGCAACCCATACGGCAAAAATGCCACAACGTCGCCCGGCGACACCTGCGTGACATCCTCTACCAGCTCGATCAGCCCGTCCGTCTGGGTCAGTGAGGTCAGGATGGCCGAGCCGTCAACGCCGTGCTTGTGCGCCATGGGCAGCCCGTCCGGCCCGGGCAACAGGCGGGCGCGGACATACTCGCGCAGCCCGGCCTTTTTCCGCCAGGCAAAGGCGGACGGCACGCGCAGAACGGGCGACGGCTGAAAGCGGCTCCCGGCCAGCGCCGCGAGCATCGGATGCGCCAACTGCGCGAAGGTGACGAACGCCGCCACCGGGTTGCCCGGCAGTCCCATGAACGGCACGCCGCCCAGCACGCCCATCGCCACCGGGCGCCCCGGCTTCACGCCCAAGCGCCAGAACGCCAGGCGCCCCATCGCCTCCACCGCCGCACGCACATGGTCCTCCTCCCCGGCCGACACGCCGCCGGAGGTGAGGACCAGGTCGTGCCCGCGTGCCGCCTGCCGCAGCGCGCCGGTGATCGCGTCCAGCCGGTCGGGCAGGATGCCGCAATCCGTCACCTGCGCCCCGGCCCGGCGCGCCATCGCGGCCAGCAGCACGCGGTTGCTGTCATGGCGCTGCGCCGGGCCGGCGGGGGACCCCGGCTCGACCAGCTCGTTCCCCGTCGAGAACAGCGCCATCCGCACCCGCCGGCGCACCGGGAGCGTGACGATGCCCAGCGCCGCCGCCAGCGCCAGGTCCTGTGGGCGCAGCCGCAGCCCGGCGCGGAGGGCGATGGCGCCGCGGGCGATGTCTTCCCCGCGCCGCCGGGTGTTGGCGCCGGGCTGCTGCCCTGGCGGCACTTCCATATGCCCGGCGTCGAGCCGCACGTCCTCCTGCATGAACACCGTGTCCGCGCCGGGCGGCAAAGGAGCGCCGGTGAAGATGCGTCGCGCCGAACCCTCCGCCAAAGGCTCCGCCACCGCGCCCGCCGCAAGCCGGCCCCGCACCGGCAGGCGGCCCCCGGCCTCCAAACCCGGCAGCCGCACGGCGTAGCCATCAACGGCCGAGTTGTCGAACGGCGGCAGATCCACGGTCGCAGCGATGTCCGCGGCCAGCACGCGGCCGTCCGCTTCCAGCAGCCCGACCTGCTCCGTCCCCTCCACCGGCCCGATCTGGGCCTCGATCATCGCCCGGGCGGCGTCCAGCGTCAGCGGCGGAGCGCCGACGAAGCCGTCGCCCGAGAGCTGCGCCATCAGCCGACCGGGACCGCCAGCGCCTGCACGGCCTCCGCGATGGCGGGGATGTCGTCCAACTGCATCCACGGCAAGGCCAGGTCCGGCATCGGCCCGTCCGACGCCACCGCGACCACGGAGGGGTCCTCGGGGTGGATCATCGGCTTGCCGTTCGCGGCCCGGAACACCTCGAGCTTGGGCTGCCCGCCGCGCTTGAAGCCTTCCACCAGCACGAGATCGACGGGGCTGAGACGCGCCAGCAGGTCGGCGAGGTCGGGTTCGGCGTCCCCGCGCAGCTCGTGCATCAGCGCCCAGCGCTGGTCGGACGCCACCAGCACCTCCTGGGCGCCGGCCTGCCGGTGCTCCCACGAGTCCTTGCCGGGCTGGTCCACGTCGAAGCCGTGATGCGCGTGCTTCACGGTCGAGACGCGCAGCCCCTCCCCGACCAGCACCGGGATCAGCCGGCGCAGCAGGGTGGTCTTACCCGCGCCGCTCCAGCCGGCCAGGCCGATCACCCGCATGGGGCACCAATAACGCGAAGAACTGATGAGAGTTGTGATGTCATTGGTTCTGTCTGCTTCCGGCTCGAAGGCCTCTTCGAGGCTACGCGCCTTTGTGTCTCATCCCATGCCTGGACGTCATGCACATTAGAGTTCATGCGGCGGGGGCAACTGTGCCCGCCTTCGATTGTTAGCAGCCCCTTGCACGTCGGCGCGGGCGGGCGCGGCCTGCTCCTATTCCTGGAATCTGAGCGTCACGCCGCAAGCTGCGGCCGCGGCGACCGTGATGCCGCTTCCGTCCTGCGTCGCCGCGATGCCGCCGTCGCGCAGCGCACGGGACGCCTGGTCCAGCGAGAGCGTTCGCAAGACGAGCGCCGCCATGAACTGGCCGCGGCCCGCGGCGTCCGGCGCCCCGGCGCCGAACTCGGCGTCGAGTGCTGCCGGAGTCACCACATCGACGCTGGCCAGCCCGGCGGACAAGCGGCATCCGTCGGCGGTCTGCCGCACCTGCCCGTCCCCGAACATGCGGGCGAACAGGCCGCCGAGCATCGCCGGCTCGGCCGCGCAGACGACGGCGCGCAGGATGCCCAACGCGCCGTTCGAATGCCGTCGCCAAGGGTCGTGCCACACCAGCTCGGGCGTCAGGTGGTGGCAGAAGAACACCCGTCCGGCGGGCGCCGCGTCACGCTCCAGCCACACGGTGCGGAACGCGGCGTCGCGCGTGCCGCCGGGCATCTCGACCGGACGGGAGAACGCCTGGGGCGGCAGTGCCGGCACCCCGGCGGCGCCCAGGGCCGCGAACGTTTCGTCGCTGTCGAACGTCTTGAACACCAAGCCGTTCAGGCCGGCCGGCCAGTCCAGCACGTCCGTCCGCCCGTCCGTGCCGGGCGGCACGCCCAGCAGCTCGATGTAGTCGGTGCCGAGGATCGCCAGGTTGTTGACCGAGCCGAGCGTGTGATGCCCGCGCGGCGTGAGCGAGAAGCCAAGACGGTGGAAGACGGCTGCAGCCTCTTCCAGCCGGTCGCGGGCGTTGATCACGACGTGGTCGATGGTGGGAACGGGCACAGGAATCGATTGGGCCATGGAGTCGCTCCGCTGCCGCCGGCTCCGTGGCGGAGGCCGGCACGTCGGGCGAAGCTGGCGCATGAGGGTCCGGGCGTCCAGCCGCGGCCCCATGCAGCGCGCCGGAAGCAAAAAGGTCGTCAAACGCAACTAATCGTGTTGACGGGCATGGCTTGTGCCAGTACCCCCGTTAACCGTGAGTAACACCGCGCGCCCCCGTCCGTTCCTACGCCTCCGCGGCCGTTCGTTCATGGCCATGGTGCTCATGCCGGACCAGCCGCTGGCGGAATGGATGGCCCAGCTCGACGCGCAGATCGGCCGCTCGCCCCGGTTCTTCGACGGGCGCCCGGTCGTGCTGGATCTGGAGGGACTGGCCGGCGCGGAGGCCGGGTTCCTCGCCTTGATCGAGGACCTGGCCGCCCGCGCCATCCGCGTCATCGGGATCGAGAACGCGGACGAGGCCGCGCTCGGCCCGCTGCTGCCCCGGCTGCCGCCCGTGCTGTCAGGCGGGCGCACGGTGGGCCTGCCGGTGCTGGTGACAGGCGATCCCTCGCCGCCGGAGCCGGAGCCGGAACCGCCGCCGGAACGCGAGCCGCCTGCTTTGGTGCTCGACCGCCCGGTGCGGTCGGGCCAGAGCGTCGCCTTCCCCGGCGGCGACGTGACGGTGATCGGCTCCGTGGCGTCGGGGTCGGAGGTCATCGCCGGCGGCTCGATCCACGTGTACGGCACGCTGCGCGGCCGGGCCATCGCCGGGCTGCTGGGGTCCGGACCCGGCGGCGTGCCGGCCCGCATCTTCTGCCGCCGGCTGGAGGCGGAGCTGCTGGCCATCGACGGCGTGTACAAGACGGCGGACGAGATGGACCCGGCCCTGCAGGGCCGTGCGGTGCAAGTTTGGCTGGATGGCGACCAGATCGCGATTGCCGCGCTCGATTAAATTTATAGACATGAGGTGACGGCAATGGCCAAGGTGTTGGTCGTGACATCGGGCAAGGGAGGCGTCGGCAAGACGACCTCGACGGCAGCACTGGGTGCCGGGCTGGCGCAAACCGGCCAGAAGGTCGTCGTGGTGGATTTCGACGTGGGGCTGCGTAACCTCGACCTCATCATGGGGGCGGAGCGCCGGGTCGTCTATGACCTGATCAACGTCGTGCAGGGCGACGCGAAGCTGTCGCAGGCGCTGATCCGCGACAAGCGGCTCGACACCCTGACCCTGTTGCCGGCGAGCCAGACCCGCGACAAGGACGCGCTGAGTTCCGAGGGCGTCGCCCGCGTCATGGGGGAGCTGAAGGAGAAGTTCGACTGGGTCATCTGCGACAGCCCGGCCGGCATCGAGCGCGGCGCGCAGCTTGCGATGTATCACGCCGACATGGCCGTGGTCGTGACCAACCCCGAGATCTCTTCCGTCCGCGACAGCGACCGCATCATCGGCCTGCTGGACAGCAAGACGGAGCGTGCGGAGAAAGGCGACCGCGTGGACAAGCACCTGCTGCTGACCCGCTACGACCCGGCGCGCGCCAAACGCGGGGAGATGCTGAAGACCGAGGACATCCTCGAAATCCTGTCGATCCCGCTCCTGGGCATCATCCCGGAGAGCCAGGACGTGCTGCGCGCCAGCAACCTGGGATCGCCCGTCACGCTCGCCGACCCGGCCTGCGCGCCTGCCCGCGCCTACACGGACGCCGTCCGGCGGCTGATGGGGGAGAAGCTGACCATGGCGGTGCCGGGCGACAAAAAAGGCCTGTTCAACAAGCTGTTTGGACGGAGGGTTGCTTGAGCCTGTTCAACCTCTTCAAAGTGCGCCCCTCGACCTCCGCCCCGGTGGCGCGGGAACGGCTGCAGATCCTGCTGGCGCACGAGCGCGGCGCCGACGGCTCCGGCCATCATTCGCAGCTCGTGGCGGTGCTGCAGGAGGAAATCCTGGCGGTGATCGCCCGGCACATGCAGATCGACCGCGACAAGGTCGTGGTCAAGCTGGACCGTGCCGAGGACGTCTCGATGCTCGAAATCGATATCGAGATGCCGCCGCAGGCCAGGGACGCGCCGCCCTCGGCTGCGGCGTGAACCTCACCGGCGACGGCAGGTCCGGGGCAGCGGCCCGGACGTTTAGCTAAAGGTTGCCCGCGGCGTCCGCGTGGCCCGGCTGACGCTCCATCGCGCCCGCCATGCGGAGCATGTCGCCGACGTTGCGCCAATGCTGCAGCGCCTCCCCCAACGTCAGCTCGATGAACATGCGCCGCGGCTTGCGGCCCGCTGCCGTTTCGCTCGCGATCTCCCGCGAAAGCTGCACCACCACCGCGCCGGCCAACGCCTCCGCCGTGAGGTGCGACGCCTCGACTTCTGCAAGGTAGCCGGCGCTGAAGCTTGAGTTCGGCATGTCCACCCTTCCCGTCAGACTCCACTCCGCAGATTATAACAGAATCGTGATGAACAAGAGGCTAATTTTGGCCAGTAAACAAACGAAACACGTTTGTTGCACGGCTGCCACAGAGCGGCTATTCAGCCACAAGGCGCTATATGCAGAGCGTCGCCGACCGCCTGCATGACCGCCGCCGGCGTGATGCCGGCCATGCCGTGCGTCCGGTCAAGCCCGCCTAGCGGCAGCACTGGCACAATCAGCGGGCTGTGCCGCAGCGGCGCCGTCGCGCCGAACAGCCCGTAGCTGCGCGTGCCGACGGCCGCCGCGATGTTGAGCGCCGCGGTGTCGTTGCCGACGTAGAACGCGGCCTCCGCCAGCAGCGCCGCGACTTCCCGCAGATGCCAGCCCAGCGCCAGCCGGACCCGCACCGCACGCGCACCCAGCGCCGCGATGACTGCATCCGCCATGCCCTGCTCCGCCGGGCCGCCCACCAGCAGCAGCTCCGGCCACCCCGCTTCCAGCAGCGCCGCCGCCAGCGCCGCGAAGCGTGCCGCGCCCCAGTTCTTCCAATCGTCCGAGGCCGCGATGCCGAGCGCGACGAAACCGCCCGGGCTTGCCGGGCCGTCCACCCGAAGCCGCCGCAGCGCCGCAAGCCGGTCCGCCTCGCGCACATGCAGGACCGGGTCCGGACGGTCGAGCGCGATCCCGGCCGCTGCCATCCACGCGCTCGCCTGGTCGTAGGGGTGGTCCTTCCACGCTGACCGCGGCAGGAACGGACCCCGCAGCACCCGGCGCTGCATCCCGACGCCGTAGCCGTGCCGGTGCCGCGCGCCCATCGCCAGCACGGCCAGCGTCAGGTTGCGGCTGCGCGTCATCAGCACCGCACCGTCGCAATCGAGGGCGCGCAGGTCGCGGACCAGCCGCAGCATCCCGGCATTGCCCTCGTGCCGCCCGCCCGGACTCCATTGGCCGCGCTCGACATACAGGATGCCGTGCACCCCGTCCTCCGGCCCGACGAGCTGGTCCGCCATGGACCGCGGGCGCGTGACCAGCGTGACGCGCCCGGCGACGTGCCGCGCCAGCGCCCGGATGTGCGGCAGGTGCCAGATCATGTCGCCGATGCCGACGCGCGGCTGCACCAGCGCCAGATGGCGCATCCGGGGGATCATCGTGCGGACCGACGCACCGTGGCTCAGGCGACCTTGGTGATCGCCCACTTGACCTGCTGCGCGCCGTCCGCCTTGCCGGCCAGCACGACCTGCTGCGCCGGGCGCGGGTCGGGGCCGCCGAGGTACACGCTTTCTTCCAGCGACATCTGCACGCCCTCCGCCCGGAGCCGCCAACTGCTGCCACCGGGGAGGCGGAGCAGCACCGTTTCCTGGTCCGGCTGCAGGGTGGCGCCCACGGCGGGATGCAGGTGGAAGCGGACGGCGTAGGGGTGCGCCGCGGCGCCCTCCACAGCATCTTCCCCCCGGATGTCCTCGCCGCTTTCGGCCATGTACAGGCGGCGGCGGTGCAGCGCGCCGAAGGCGGCCAGGTAGCCGTCGTGGCTCGCCTCCAGCCAGTGCGCGCCGTTGGCCTCCTGGCGCTGCACCTCCACCTGGTTGGGATGGCGGCCGATGCCGCAGGGGCGCAGTTCCGACGAGTTGGTGTCGGCGATCACCAGGGTGGAGTGCGCCGCCGTGGCGCGGCTCGCGTCCTGCCAGGCCGGGCCGGCCGCGGGCGCCGCGCCGCAGTTCACGATCATCCGGTCGCGCCCGACCGACACCTCGATGGACAGCGTGCCGGCATGGGCCAGCCGGTCGATGCCGGGCGGCGGCGGCGCGCCGCAGTCCACGCCCAGCCCGCCCCGCCCGGCCGGCAGGCGGGGGAACCCGCCCGCCGTCCGCCCCGCCCGCGCCCCCCCGCCC
>CAXTTB010000137.1:0-8286 GCA_964246905.1 uncultured Acetobacteraceae bacterium
CGCCACGGTGGCGCTGGGGCTGATCGCCCTGGGCGCCGCGCCCGGACAGGCCGACGAGCAGGCGCGCGAAGTTTGGCGCAACCGGCACGGCTGACTGGCTTTCTTCAAGCGCCGGAGTCATGCTGGAGGGCGGAGGCGGCGCGCATGGTTGAGCAGGACAGGATGGAAACGGCGTTGCTGGCGGCGATTGCCAACAGCACGGAACCCATGGTGCTCAGCGATGCCCGGCTGCCGGACATGCCGATGATCGCCGTGAACGCGGCGTTCGAGGCCCTGTCGGGCTATCCCCGCATCGAGATCGTCGGCCGCAACTGCCGCTTCCTGCAGGGACCCGGCACTGACCCGGCCACCCGTGGGCGCATCGGGCGTTGCCTCCGCGCGGGCGAGGGCTGCATCGAGTGGATCGTGAACCACCGCAAGGACGGCACCACGTTCTGGAACCTGCTGTTCATCTCGCCCGTGTTCGGGGCCGATGGCGAGCTGCGGTATTTCCTCGGCAACCAGCTCGACATCACCGGGGGCCTGCCGGACTGGCTGGGCGAGGTCACGTTCGGCCGGGCGCATATGTCGCCCGCGGTGCAGGCGGAGTTCAGCGGCCTGCTGCAGGGCATCCTGGGCAGCGCCGACCACATGCTGACCAATCCCGGCACAGCCCTGCAGGGCATCATCGGCGCCGCCCGCCGCCTGGCGGAGCTGAGCACGGAGCTTGAGCCGGGGGCGAGGCCGCTGCCCCTGGGTTCGCTGCCGCTGCCGCCTAGCGTCGCGGTTCCAGCACGAAATGGACGGGCCGGTCCGGCTGTGTTGTGACGAAGCCGCGCGGCATCACCGCCCCGCGCCCCGCGAAACCGATACGGAAGCGCCGCAGCAGCCGGGCCAGCACCAGCACCGCCTCTGTCAGCGCGAACTGCGCGCCGACGCAGATGCGCGGGCCGGCGCCGAACGGCATGTAGCTGTAGCGGTCCGGCGCTGGGGCGCCCGGCATGAAGCGGTCGGCGTCGAAGCGGTCCGGGTCGTCCCACAGCTTGCGGTGCCGGTGCAGCACCCAGGGCGACACGCTGACCACCGTGCCCGCCGCGACCCGGTGCCCGGCGATCACGTCCGGCGCCAGCGCCTCCCGCACGATCAGGAACGCCGGCGGATAGAGCCGCAGCGCCTCGTCCACATGGGCGCGGACCGCGGGCAACGCGCGCAGCGCGTCGGCGGCGCCGTCCTCCGACAGGTCAACCGTGGCGGCCTCGGCGGCCAGGCGCTCCTGCTGGTCCGGCAGCCGGGCGGCGACGTAGCAGGCCCAGAACAGCGTGACGGCCGTCGTCTCGGGCCCGGCCAGGATCATCGGCGCCACCTCGGCCCGCCGCTGCGCGCGGCCGACGCCGGCGCCGGGCGCCGGGGCGCGGGCGGCGGACAGCATGTCCAGCAGGTCGCGCGGCCCGCCCTCCGGGGCCGCCTGCTCGGCGCGGGCGTCGATCAGCCGGTCGATGAAGCGCAGCCACTGCGCCCGGAACGCGCCGCGCCCGAGGTCGAGCGGGGAGGGGATGGAGATCGGCAGCAGCAGGTCGAGCGCGCCGGGCTGGGCGAAGCGCCGGGCGTACTCCATGATGAGCGCCCGCAGCTCGGCGCCGAACCCGGCCATCTCCAGCGAGAACATCGACTGCCCGGCGATGTGCAGCGCCAGGTGCTGCAAGTGCGGCATCAGCACGAGCGGCTGGCCGGTCAAGCGGTCCAGCTCGGCCTCGGTATGCCGGGAGGCCACGACGACGTGGCGGGACAGCACGGGCATGGTGCGCGGCGACATGGCGGGCGCGATGGTGCGGCGCTGGTGCCGCCAGGCCGCGCCCTCCGCCAGGAACAGGCCGCGGCCCAGCAGCGGCTGCAGCACGCGCCGGGCGCCGATGTTGCGTCCGTAGTTCTCGTGGTTGGCGACCAGCACGTGCCGGATGGCCTCCGGCGAGTTCAGCATCATCTGCTCGCGCCCCAGGAAGCGCCCGCCGAGCACGTCCTGCTCATAGGCGGGGCGGCCCCACAGCTCCAGCGGGTTGCGCCGCAGCACGAGGAACGCCTCGACCTGCGACCGCTCCCGCGTCGGCATGGGCGGGCGCGGCAGGACGGCGGTGGTCACGGCGGCGGGGCGGGGTGCGTCGAGCATCGTCTTGATATGGGACGCCTCGACGGCCCGACCAGCATCGGGATCAGTTCATCTTGCATTGACGGGAGTGCAATGAAGCCGGATGGTCGGGCAACTGCGGAGACAGCGATGCTTGACGGACCAAAGACCCTGCCCGGCGCCGACCTGCGGCGGATCGGCGCGCATCCCGACCACTGGTATCCCCTGGCGTGGTCGCGCGAGGTGAGGCCGGGCCGGGCGCTGGGCGTCCGGTTCGCCGGCGAGCCGATCGTGCTGGTGCGGCAGGAGGACGGCGGCGTGTTCGCGCTGGAGGACCGCTGCGCCCACCGCCAGGTGCCGCTGCACAAGGGGGTCGTGGACGGCGAGGCGATCCGCTGCTGCTACCACGGCTGGGCCTATGACCGGACCGGGCGCTGCACCGACGTGCCCTACCTCGGCAAGGGCCGCCTGCCGAACGGCGTGCGCGCCTACCCGTGCCGGGAGGCGGAGGGCCTGGTCTTCGTGTTCCCGGGCGACGCCTGCCTCGCCGAATCGCGCCCGCTGCCCGCCCTCGGCTCCGTTTCCGACCCGGCCTACAAGACCCGGCGCTTCGGCAAGCCCATCGGCTGCCACTACACGTTCATGCACGAGAACCTGATGGACATGAACCACCAGTTCCTGCACCGGGCGCAGATGGGGCAGATCCGCCCGCGCTTCCTCGGCCGCCGGATGGGCGAGGGGTGGCTCGAGATCGACTACACCTTCGCCCGCTCCGGCGGCGGGCAGTCGTTGGGCGAGCGCGTGATCTTCGGCAGCAAGCGGACCGGCGGCTGGGAGAACAACCGCGACAAGATGACGATCCGGACGGAGTACCCCTATCAGACGCTGAAGATCTGGGCCGGCGACGACATCCCGGTCATGGACCTGTGGATCGTGTACGTGCCGCTCGACGCGGAGCAGCGCACCAACCGCACCTTCGGCCTGCTGTCGGTGCGCCGCCCGCGCATCCCCGGTCTGATCGAGGCGGCCTGGCCGTTCCTGGTGTTCTTCACCGAGCGCATCTTCGCCGAGGACCGCGCCATCGTGGAGATGGAGCAGGCCGCGCACGACCGGCAGGGCTGCGACCTGAACCAGGAGGTGTTCCCGGCGATCCAGGACCTGCGCGGTCTGCTGGCGGCGTGCGGGGCGGCGCCCGCCTAGCGGTACCCCGCCGCCTGCAGCTCGAACAGCTCCGCATACCGCCCGCGCTCCGCCAGCAGCGCCTCGTGCGTGCCGGACGCCTCGATCTCGCCGCCGGCCATGACCAGGATGCGGTCGGCCATCCGCACGCTGCTGAAGCGGTGGGAGATCAGCACCGCCGTGCGCCCGGCGCTGAGTTCCTTGAACCGCTGGAACACCTCGAACTCGGACCGCGCGTCGAGCGCCGCCGTCGGCTCGTCGAGGATCAGCAGGGGGGCGTCGCGCATGTAGGCGCGGGCGATGGCAATCTTCTGCCACTCGCCGCCGGACAGCTCGATGCCGCTGCGGAAGCGGCGCCCGATCATCTGCTCGTACTGCCGGGGCAGGCGGCGGATCACGTCGTCGGCCAGGCCGCGGCGGGCGGCGGCCTCGACCCGGCGGCGGTCATCGCGCGCCTCGATGCGTCCAACCGCGATGTTGTCGGCGGCGGTCATGTAGTAGCGCACGAAGTCCTGGAAGATCACGCCCATGCTGCCGCGGAGCGCGTCCAGGTCGTATTCCCGGATGTCGTGCCCGTCCAGCAGGATGCGGCCCTCGTCGGGGTCGTACAGCCGGGCCAGCAGCTTCACCAACGTGGTCTTGCCCGCGCCGTTCTCGCCGACGAGCGCCAGGGTCTCGCCGGGGTATAGCGTGAAATCGAGGTTGCGGACGGCCCATCGTTCGGCGCCGGGGTAGCGGAAGCCGACGCCCTCGAACACGAAGCCGGCCTTGATCGTGGCGGGGAAGGGGCGCGGATGGGCGGGCGAGTGGATCTCCGGCTCCACCTCGAAGAACGAGAACAGGTCGTCGAGGTACAGCGCCTGGCCCGCCAGGTTGGAGAACCCGGCGAGCAGCCCCTCCAGCAGGCCGCGCAGCCGCAGGAAGGAGCCGGCCAGGAAGGTGAGGTCGCCGATGCTGAACCCGCCGGTCAGGGTCCGCCACGCCAGGTAGGCGTAGGCGACGTAGTACCCGGCCGTGCCGAGCGCCGCGAGCGCCCCGCCCCAGCCGGCCCGGCGCACCGCGAGCCGCCGGTTCTCCGCCTGCATCGCCAGCGACAACTCCCGGTATCGCTCGATCAGGAAGTCGTTGAGGCCGAAGATCTTGACCTCCTTGGCCGACTCCGTGCTGGCGCCGGTCTGCCGGACGTAGTCGAGTTCCCGCCGCTCCGTCGTGCGGGCGAAGCTCAATGCGTAGCTTTGGGCGTTGAAATGCGCCTCCCCCAGGAAGGCGGGGATCAGCGCCAGCAGCAGCAGCGCGATCAGCCACGGCGCATAGGCCGCCAGCCCGGCGGCGAAGCCCGCCACCGTCACCAGGTCCTGCGCCTGGCCGAACATCTGGCTGATGAGCGTCGTGCGCCCCGCGGTCTGCCGCCGGGCGCGGTCCAGCTTGTCCTGCAGCTCGCTGTCCTCGAAGTCCTCCAGGTCGAGCGTGGCCGCGTGCTGCATGAGGCGGATGCTGGAGGCGTTGGTGAACCGCTCCGCCAGCAGCGCGTCCACCAGCGACACCACCCGGCCCAGCACGTCCGTCAGCACCGCCAGGCCCAGCTCCGCCAGGATCAGCCAGGCGAGCCGCCCCAGCAGGCCGCTCGCGGCCCAGCCGGCGGCGTCGGCCGGGTGGCCGGGCTGCTGCGACAGGTGCAGCACCTCGTCGATGATGAGCTTGCCCAGGAACAGCACCGCCACCGGCAGCAGCGCCCGCACCAGCCGCAGCGCCAGGGTGGCCGCGGTCAGCGCGGGGCTGGTGCGCCAGATCAGCGCGAGGAACGGCGGCAGGGTCCGCAACGCGCCCAGGCGTGCCCGCAGGGACGGGCGGGAAGGATCGGTGTTCGGCGGCATGGGGGCTTGTTCCTGCATCGCGCCGCCTTGGCAAGGTCCCGTTGAATCGCCAGGTGCCGGTTCGCCCACTCCGTGCATCAGAGAAAGCCCCGCCATGCCCCGCATCCTGCCCGACCCGCCGTTCGGGCGCGCCGAGACCCGCGTCGTCCTGCTGGAGGGCATCAGCGCCAGCGCCGCCGAGTTCTTCGCCGCCGCCGGCTACACCGACGTGCAGCGCCACACGAAGGCGCTGGAAGGCGCGGCCCTGGCGGACGCCGTGCGGGGCGCGCACATCATCGGCATCCGCAGCCGCACGCAGCTTTCGAGCGCCGTGCTCGATGGCGTCGGGCCGCTGATGGCCGTGGGCTGCTTCTGCATCGGCACCGACCAGGTGGACCTGCAGGCCGCCCGCGCCATGGGCATCCCGGTGTTCAACGCGCCGTTCAGCAACACCCGCAGCGTCGCCGAGCTGACCATCGGCGAGATCGTCATGCTGCTGCGCCGCATCACGCCGCGCTCCGTGGAGGCGCACGCGGGCGGCTGGGACAAGTCCGCCGCCGGCAGCTTCGAGGTGCGCGGCAAGGTGCTGGGCATCGTCGGCTACGGCAACATCGGCAGCCAGCTCTCGACGCTGGCGGAGGCCATGGGGATGCGGGTGATCTACTACGACCGCACCAACAAGCTGCGCCACGGCAACACGGAGTCGGTGGCGACGCTGGCCGAGCTGTTGAACCGCAGCGACGTCGTGACCCTGCACGTGCCGGACCTGCCGGCGACCCGCGGCATGATCGGCGCGGCGGAGATCGCGACCATGCGGCCCGGCGCCTACCTCATCAACAACTCGCGCGGCCGGGTCGTGGATCTCGATGCGCTGGCGGAGGCGCTGCGCGCCGGGCGGCTGGCGGGCGCCGCGGTGGACGTGTTCCCCGCCGAGCCGAAATCGGCGGGCGAGCGGTTCACCACGCCGCTGCAGGGCCTCTCGAACGTGATCCTGACGCCGCACATCGGCGGCTCGACGGAGGAGGCGCAGGAGCGCATCGGCGAGGAGGTGGCGCGCAAGCTGCTGGACTTCCTCGACAGCGGCTCCAGCGGCGGCGCGGTGAACTTCCCGCACGTGGAGCAGCCGCGCATCCCGGGCCAGCCGCGCTTCCTGCACGTCCACCGCAACGTGCCCGGCGTGCTCGGCCAGATCAACGCGGTGTTCAGCCAGATCGGCCTGAACGTGACGGCGCAGGTGCTGCAGACGGAGGGCGACCTGGGCTACGTCATGGTCGATGTGGAGCGCCGCCCGACCGGGCGCTCGGCGACGCTCGCGGCGCTGTGCGACGTGGACGGCACCATCCGGGCGCGGGCGCTGGATTAGCGCGCCCCCAGGTAAGCGTCACCCGGCCGACCGTCCGGGGATTGGTCGGAGGCGGCTTGCCGCACTATATATGCGCGACCCTTCCGCAGGAGTTGACCTTGGCAGCACTCAACCGCTTCGCCCCGCACGCCGACGACGAGGACCCCGACGCCCCCGACGTGCCGGAGCCGATGGGTCCCGACACCAAGGAGCCGGACGACAACAAGACGCTGTCGTCGCCGATCAACGAGCTTGAGACCCGGCTGTTCAACACCCGCAAGGTGCTGGTGTTCGGCGCGATCAACGACAAGGTCGCCCGCGACGTGACGGGCCGCCTGCTGGCGCTCGCGAGCGATTCCGACAAGCCGATTGACGTTTACGTGAACTCGCCCGGCGGCCACGTCGAGAGCGGCGACACCATCCACGACATGATCCGCTTCGTGGACAGCGTCGCCCCGGTGCGGGTGATCGGCACCGGCTGGGTGGCGAGCGCCGGGGCGCTCATTTTCCTCGCGGGCAAGAAGGAGCGGCGGCTGTGCCTGCCGAACACGCGCTTCCTGCTGCACCAGCCGATGGGCGGCGTGCGCGGCCCGGCCACCGACATCGACATCGAGGCGCGGGAGATCATCAAGATGCGCGAGCGCATCAACCGCATCATCGTCGAGGAGACCGGCCAGACGATGGAGCGCGTGACCCGCGACACCGACCGCAACTACTGGATGAGCGCGGAGGAGGCGATCACCTACGGCATGGTGAGCCGGATCATCACGGGCATGAAGGACCGCTGACCGATTTGGCTGGCCGGGCCTGCGGGTCCGGCCAGGTCACAAAACCAGTTTACAACATGCCGCCGTTGACCTGGATGTTCTGCCCGGTGATCCAGCGTGCATCCTCGGACGCAAGGAACGCTATTGCGTCGCCAACGTCGTCCGGCTCGCCCAAGCGGCCCAACGGGGTCACGCCGACCAGACGTGCGACGGCCGCTTCCGGCAGGTCCTCCATTCCGTCGTTCCTGGTGGCGCCCGGTGAGACGATGTTCACCGTGACGCCGCGCGGCGCCAACTCACGGGCCAGGGCAATCGCAAATTGTTCTCCAGCGGCCTTCGACGCCGCATAAAGGCCGCCGCCCGCCCTGGGCATCCTCGTGGCGCCGCTTGAGACCTG
The DNA here is from genome assembly GCA_964246905.1 of uncultured Acetobacteraceae bacterium. Classification (GTDB taxonomy): domain Bacteria; phylum Pseudomonadota; class Alphaproteobacteria; order Acetobacterales; family Acetobacteraceae; genus CAHJXG01. The sequence continues at coordinate 7,640 of CAXTTB010000137.1, forward strand.
GATGACCCGCCCGTGATCCGCGACACGGGCGGCGGCGGCACGCAGCACGTTCATGGCCCCGCGTGCGTTCACGCCGAAAACGCGCTCGTAGTTCTCATCGAGCAGCTCGGCGGTTGGTTTCGAAATCGGGATGCCGGCTACGTTGATGACGATATCGACCGTGGACCATCGTTCCCGGGCGGTGTCAAAGACGCGGAGCACGTCGCGGTTTTCCGCAACGTCGCCCTGCACGGCCAGCGCCTGGCCGCCCGCGGCGCCGATGGCAGCGGCCGCTGCATCGGCAGCGTTGCCGTCGCCCACATAATTGACGAGCACGTGCGCGCCCTCCTGGCCAAGGCGTTCGGCCACGGCACGGCCGATCCCGCGTGACCCGCCAAAGACGATGGCAACCTTGCCGCTGAACTGTCGCATCGCATTCCTTTCGAAGCGTAACGGCTGACGTGGGAAAGCATTGCCGCCCTAACCAGAGGGGAGTGCGGCGGCGAGCCGGTCCCAGCCGCTGCCGGGAATGCCGAAGCGGAGCCAGCTTGGCTCTGCCTCGAACCGTCGGACCAGGATGCCGGATTGTCCGAGGCGGTCATACGCCGCGGCGGCCCGGGCGTGCTGCGCCAACCGGAACAGCAGCGTGCCGCCTGCAACCCGGAAAC
>CAXTTB010000138.1:0-8204 GCA_964246905.1 uncultured Acetobacteraceae bacterium
CTCCGCCGTCTACCACCCCCCTACCAACACCCCCCCCGGCCCGCGCGGCACGGAGCGGCTGCGGATCACGCCGTCGCCGCTGCACACGGAAGCCGACATCGCCCACCTCGTCGGCTCGCTGTCGGCGATCTGGTCGGAGCTGAGCCTCAAGCGCGTGGCGTGACCCGGCGGCTTGCCAGGGCCGCGCCAGGCCTCATGTCCCTACCTGATCCCGCCATGGGGACGGGATCGCAACCCAGAGGAACTATGCTGATGCACGACCGCAATGGGACGTCCCGCCGCGACATGCTGCGCACCGGGGCGATGATCGCCGCCGGCATCGCGGGCGTGGCCGCAGCGCCGTCCGCCCGCGCCGAGGACGAGAAGATCGCCCAGGAGCTGGTGCAGTACCAGGCCACGCCGAAGGACGGCCAGCAGTGCAACAAGTGCGCGCAGTGGGTCGAGCCGAACGCCTGCAAGATCGTCGCGGGCGAGATCCACCCGACCGGCTACTGCGTCGCCTACGCGCCCAAGGAAGGCTGACGCCAGAAACGCCCGTGGAAGCAATGGACAGCCGGCGGTCCCGGCCACATGTCCGTTGCTTCCACAGGGAGTCTCCGCCATGCCGCTCGACGACACCGACCCCAACCGGCGCCGCCCCGCCCCGCGCCACAACGTCCTGGGCGGCGCGCTGGCCACCTGCTCGCTCGACCCGATGACCGGCTTCACCCGCTCCGGCTGCTGCGAGACCGGGCCGGAGGACCACGGCAGCCACACCGTCTGCGCCGAGGTCACGGCGGAGTTCCTGGCGTTCAGCCGCAGCCGGGGCAACGACCTTTCGACGCCGCGGCCCGAGTACGGCTTCCCCGGCCTCAAGCCCGGCGACCGCTGGTGCCTCTGCGCGCCGCGCTGGCAGGAAGCGTTCCTGGCCGGCTGCGCCCCCCGCGTCGCCCTGCACGCGACGGAGGCGGCGGCGCTGGAGCACTGCACGCTGGAGGACCTGCGGCGGCACGCGGTGGGGTAGCTGGGCGCTACGTTGATCCGCCTGCACCGGCAATCTGTTCGCTCCGACGAAGCATGTAGATCGAGAGCACCAGAACCAGGATCAGGCCGCCGAGCACGATCAACTCCAGCATGTGGGCGGTCAGCATCGCCTGGGAGTCCGACGTCCACTTGCCGGGTCCCGACGCCTGCGTCGTCTCCAGCGTGATGACCAGGACGCGGCGGATCGAGGCGATCAGGCCGACGATCAGGAACGGCTGCGCGTTCAGCGTGCCGGAGCGGAACGAGACGCGCACCGTGTGCAGGATCTCGACGATCATGAGCGTGAACAAAAGACGATCGACGGTCGCGACCAACAGCTCCGCGTTGCCGTACTCGCGCGCAGCACTCCAGAGCGCCTCCCCCGCGCTGCCGATCCCCAGCAGCGACGCCAGCACCAGGATCAGCCCCAGGGACGCATAGACGATACTTTCGGCTCTCAGGAAGGAGCGGCTGACGAACGCGCCCGCGGGCGTCACCTCGTGCTCGTCTCGATGGGCCTCCTCCATGGGCTTCCCGGTCAACCGATGCCTGCCTCAGCGGCCTGACGCATCGGACCGCTTCTTTCGACGCTTTGCTCCACGGGCCGCAGGCTCGGTCGGCACATAGGCCAACGCCTCTTCCATGCTCCAGGGGTTCTCGGCCGGGAACCGGGCGAGTGCGATGCCGGTCTCCACGGATGCCAGGCGGCGGGCGTCCGGATAGGCGGCAGCGTAGAGGCCTGGCAGGAACTGGCGCATCCCCGGTCCGGTCTCGATCAGGCTGTGGGCCTCCACCTGCTGCACGGCGATGGAGTACATCCAGCTTCGCGTCAGCTTCTCCGGCTGCACGAGCACCTTGAGCATGTGCTGCAGCAGGACGCGCATGGCGCTTGTGAACACACGCTTCTCCGAGCCGGCCATGTCGGTCAGCAGCTCAGCCAATGAGTGCCGGTCAAGGTCATCGAGACGGCCGGCGCGCAGCAACTCGGCCTGTTGCAGCATCCATCCGAACTGGTCGCGATGGTAGTCCGCGCGTGCCGTGCTGCCCGGCGCCTGCGTCCATTCCACCGCGTCCCTCGGCTCCGTGTCGGCCATGCCGCCACCCTAGCAGGGCAGACTATTCCGCGGCCAGGGCCAAGGCAGGCTCGGCGCGCATCCACACGGCGGTGTCGTGGAACACCGCACCGCCGTTGGGCGCGGCTGGCGCGTCGCTGGTCAGCGCGTTGATGCCGACGCCGCCGGGGAAGTCGGCGCCGGGCCACACGCTCTCCACCACCACCACGCTGGGCTGCGCGCCGGCGGCCAGGCGCGCGTGCACCGTGACCGTGCCCCGGGCGTTGCCCAGCGTCACCCGGCCGCCCTCTATGATTCCCAGGCGTGCCGCGTCGTCCGGGTGGACCAGGGCCGTGGGCCGGCCCTCGCGCTTCCGGCTGCCCGGCGTCTCGGTGAAGCTCGTGTTGAGGAAGTTGCGGGCGGGCGCCGCGACCAGGCGGAACGGGTGATCGGGCGTCGCCCCGTCCGTCGCGGCCCAGTGGTCCGGCAGGGCGGGCATCCCGGCATGGTATGGGCCGACCGCGGCCCAATCGGGCGCGAAGCGGAAACGCCCGTCCGGGAAGCCGAACCCGGTCAGGAAATGGCTACGCTCGAAGCTGTCGGCGGCGTCGATCCAGCGCCGGGCGATCACCTCCTCGGCGCCGGGCCAGCCGGAGGCGCGCAGCGTCGCGTCCACCAACTGCATCGCCGTCATCCCGAACCCCGGGTGCTGCGCGCCCAGCCGCCGGGCCAGGCCCTGCAGCACCTCATGGTTCGACCGGCATTCGCCCGGCGGGTCGATCAGCTTCGGCCCCACCTGCAGATGCGTGTGCCCGCCCGCGCCGTAGAGGTCGTCGTGCTCCAGGAACATGGTCGCCGGCAGCACCACGTCGGCCAGCGCCGCGGTCTCCGTCATGAACTGCTCGTGCACGCAGGTGAACAGGTCGTCCCGCAGGAAGCCCCGGCGCACCCGGTTGCTGTCGGGCGCGACGACGGCGGGATTGGTGCTCTGGATGAACAGGGCCGTGACGGGCGGGCCGCCGCGGAGTTCCGCCGGGTCGCCCTCCAGCACGGCGCCGATGCGGCTCATGTCCATCTGCCGGGTGCCAGGGTTGCGGGCGTCCAGCCCCTCGATCAGCGTCTTGTCCCAATGGTAGATGCCGGTGCCGCGGTTGCCCCAGAACGCGCCGCCGCCCGGGTGCCGCCACTTGCCGCCGACGGTCGGCAGGCAGGTGACGGCGTGCAGGTTGGCGCTGCCGTTGCGGCTGCGGGAGAAGCCGTAGCCCAGGCGCAGGAAGGCCCGGCCGGTGCGGCCGTACAGCGCCGCGAAGCCCTCGATCTCGGCGACGGTCAGCCCGGTGATGCCGGCCGCCCACTCCGGGCCACGGTCCCGCAGGTGCGCTTCGAGCCGGTCCGGGCAGTCGGCGTACTCGGCCATGTAGGCCCGGTCGGCGGTGCCGTCGCGGAACATGACGTGCATGACCGCGCAGGCGAGCGCGCCGTCCGTGCCGGGGCGCAGCGCCAGATGGATGTCGGCGTTCGCCGCACTGGGCGTACGGTAGGGATCGACGACCACGAACTGCGCGCCCCGCTTTTTGCGGGCGCGGGTCACGTGGGTCATCACGTTCACCTGGGTGGAGACCGGGTTGCCGCCCCACATGACGAGGAGGTCGGCCTCCGCCATCTCGCGCGGGTCCGGACCCCCGCCGCCCTGGCCGATGCCGGCGGCCCAGCCGCTTTCGCAGGCCGTCGCGCAGATCGTGTTGTGCTGGCGCGAGTATCCCATGACGTGGCGCAGCCGGTTGATGCCGTCCCGCTGCACCAGGCCCATGGTGCCGGCGAAGTAGTAGGGCCACACCGCCTCCGGCCCGTGCCGCGCCGCGGCGTCGGTCAGCGCCCCGGCGACGCGGTCCAGCGCCTCCTCCCAGCCGGCCTCGCGGAACGCGCCGCTTCCCTTCGCCCCGGTGCGGATCAGCGGGCGGAGCAGGCGGCCCGGGTGGTGCACCCGCTCGGCGTAGCGCGCGACCTTCGCGCAGATGACGCCTGCGGTGTACGTGTTGTCCGCAGCCCCCCGCACCGCGCCGATGCGGGCGCGGTCCAAGACCTCCACCTCCAGCGCGCAGGTGCTGGGGCAGTCGTGCGGGCAGGCGGTGCTGCGGAATGGGCCGGCCATGCAGGGTCCTTCGGCGGGTTGCCCGGGCGGCGGCCCGGGGCTGGCGATCCTTTACGGTGCCCGGGGCGGGGATGGGAAGCGGTGCGGCGCTTCAGCCAGGGCCAAGCCGCAGCCGCCGGTGGTCCGCTCGATCAACGCGGGCACGCGCAGCCCACGTTGCGGCTGCGATACGGACCATCCGCCAATCCGAATGCAATACAGTTTTAACATCGTAATGTCTTGCGTTCCTGCATCCACGCAATGAACCTGCCCGTATAGCGCAGGCGGCAAACGAATCGCCGCGCATAATGTGGGAGCCAGCCTTCATGGACAATCCAGTGGCCTCGAACGGCCCGAACCGGGACGGCGCGGGCCGCCGCTCGCTGATCGGCCAGTTCGGCAGGACCGCCGCCGCCGTCATGGCCGTGGGCGCCGCCGCCACCGCCGGGGTGACGCTCGGCAGCCTGCCGGCGGAGGCGCAGGGCATCACCGATGCCGACATCCTGAACTTCGCGCTCAACCTCGAGTATGTCGAGGCGCAGTACTACATCCGCGCCTTCCTGGGCCGCGGCCTGGACCCGGCCGACATCAACGATCCCAACGGCGTCGGCAACGCGGGCTTCGTGCTCGGCGGCTCGGCCGTGCCGTTCAAGACGCCCTCCATCGCCGCCTACGCGCAGAAGATCACCATCGACGAGGTGAACCACGTCCGCTTCCTGCGCCGCGTGCTCGGCAAGCAGGCGGTGGCGCAGCCGAACATCGACCTGCTGAACAGCTTCAACGCCCTGGCATTCGCGGCGAAGCTCGTGCCCAACACCAACACGCAGTTCAACCCGTTCGCCGACGAGGTGAGTTTCCTGCTCGGCGCCTTCATCTTCGAGGACGTGGGCGTCACCGCCTATGCCGGCGCCGCGCAACTGCTGGTGAACAAGGACTACCTGGCCGCCGCCGCCAGCATCCTCGCCATCGAGGCCTACCACGCCGGCACGGTCCGCACCGTCCTCGGCAGCCTCGGCCAGCAGCCCGCGGCCAACGCCATCTCCGCCGTCCGCGCGTCCGTGGGCAACGGCAAGGAGCAGCCGCTGTCGCTCCCCAACCTGTCCATCAACACGTCGCCGGCGGACAGCGATTCACTTGCGTACCGCCGCACGGCCCAGGAGGTGCTGAACATCGTGTACAACGGGCGCAGCACCGGCGGCGGCTTCCTGCCGAACCAGGCCAACGGCACCATCCGCTGACGGCTGCCGGGGCGGACACGGTGGGTCCGCCCCCAACGGCACGCCCGGCCGGCTCCGTCAGGTCCCGCAGAACGTCTGGTATGACGGATCGGCCTGCGCCGGCGGCAGGGCATACTGCTCGAACCCCGGCCGGTCCTCGAAGGGCCGTGCCGTCGCGTCCAGCAACGCCTCGAACGGGCCGAGGTCGCCCTCCTGGGCCGCGGCGAGCGCCGCCTCGACGAGGTGGTTGCGCGGGATGACGGCCGGGTTCAGCCCCCGCATGGCGTCTGCGCGCGCCTGGGGCGGCACGGAATCCGCGGCCAGCCGTGCGCGCCAGCGGACGGCCCACCCGTCATACGCGCCGCCATCGGCGAACAGCGCCCGCACCCCGCCGTCCCCTTCCGGCCCGGCCGCCGCGGCGCACAGGCGCCGGAACGTCAGCGTGAAGTCCGCCGCGTTCTCCGCCATGCGGGCCAGCAGGTCCTGCACCAGGGCGGTGTCGCCGTCCTGCTCCGTCTCCAAACCGATCTTCCGCCGCAGCCCGCCGAGATACGCGGCCTCGAACCGTGGGCCGAAGGCGGCCAGCGCCTCCTGCGCCGAGGCCAGCCCGGCGTCCTGGCCGTCGCCGAGCAGCGGCAGCAGGGCCTCGGCGAGGCGGGCCAGGTTCCAATGCATGATGCGGGGCTGGTTCGCGTAGGCGTAGCGCCCGCCCGTGTCGATGGAGCTGAACACGGCGCCCGGGTCGTAGGCGTCCATGAAGGCGCAGGGGCCGTAGTCGATGGTCTCGCCGGAGACGGCGGTGTTGTCGGTGTTCATCACGCCGTGGATGAAGCCCACCAGCACCCATCGCGCCACCAGGTCCGCCTGCCGGGCGACCACGCCGTCCAACAGGGCGCGGTACGGGTTCTCGGCGCCCGCCGCGCCCGGATCGTGCCGGGCGATCACGTGGTCGGCCAGCGTCCGCACCGCCTCGATGTCGCTGCGGGCTGCGAAGTACTGGAACGTGCCGACGCGGACGTGGCTGGCGGCGACGCGGGTCAGCACGGCGCCGGGCAGCATGGTTTCGCGGACCACCTGCTCCCCCGTGGCGGCCGCGGCCAGCGTCCTGGATGTCGGGATGCCCAGCGCCGCCATGGCCTCGCTGAGCAGGTACTCGCGCAGCACGGGTCCCAGCGCCGCGCGCCCGTCGCCCCGGCGGGAGAACGGCGTGGGTCCGGACCCCTTGAGCTGGATGTCCCGCCGCTGGCCGTCCCGCCCGACGACCTCCCCCAGCAGGATGGCCCGCCCGTCGCCAAGCTGCGGCGAGAAGCCGCCGAACTGGTGCCCGGCGTAGGCGAGGGCAATCGGCTCCGCGCCCTCCGGCACGGCGTTGCCGGCGAAGACGGCGGCGGCCTCGGGGCCATGCAGGCTGCCGGGATCGATGCCAAGCTGCTCCGCGAGGGCGGCGTTGACGCGGAGCAGCCGGGGCGCCGCGACGCGGGTCGGCTCGACACGGGCGAAGAAGCGGTCCGGCAGGCGGGCGTAGGTGTTGTCGAATGGGATGCGGATCGGCATGGCGTTCAACCCTCGAAGCGGACGGCCCGCCCCGCGGCGCAGGCCCTGACCGGGACCCGCACGCCCGCGCCGCGTCTGCGCGGACGTCGGTCCCCCGTGCTGCTCACATGGGAGGACCGCCAGGACCCGGCAAGCGCGGCGGGCCGACACGGGGCCGGTGGGCCGCCTACAGCATCGGACGCCCGCCAGTGACGGGGATCACGGCGCCCGTCATGTAGCTTCCCTCGTCGCTCGCCAGCAGCACGTAGGCGCCGGCCAGCTCCGCCGGCTGGCCGGCGCGGCCCAGCGGCGTCTTCTCGCCGAAGCTCTCGGCCTTGTCGGGCGGCATGGTGGACGGGATCAGCGGCGTCCAGATCGGACCCGGCGCCACCGCGTTCACCCGGATGCCCTTTTCCGCCAGCATCCCGGCCAGGCCGGCGGTGAAGTTGGAGATGGCGCCCTTGGTCGTGGCATAAGCCAGCAGTTTCGGCGACGGGTCCTTGGCGTTGATGGAGGTCGTGTTGACGATGGCCGCCCCCGGCTTCATGTGCGGCACCGCCGCCTGGCACAGGAAGAACTGCGCGTAGATGTTGGTGCGGAACGTGCGGTCCCACTCCTCCGCGCTGATCTCCGAGATGTCCTGGTGGACCCGCTGCATGGCGGCGTTGTTGACCAGGATGTCGAGCCGGCCGAACTCGGCCACCGCCCGCTGCACGATGTCGCGGCAATGGCCCTGCTCGGCCACGTCGCCGGGCATCAGCACGGGGCGGCGCCCGGCCTCCCGCACCCAATGCGCGGTCTGCTCGGCGTCCTCATGCTCGTTCAGGTAGGAGATCAGCACGTCGGCCCCTTCCCGCGCGAAGGCGATGGCGACCGCGCGGCCGATGCCGCTGTCGGCGCCGGTGATGATGGCGGCGCGGCCGAGCAGGCGTCCGGAGCCTTTGTAGCTGTGCTCGCCGTGGTCGGGCTGCTGCGGCATCTCGCTGGTATGGCCCGGCGGCTCGATGGGCCGGGTCTGCATCGGCGGCGGGGGACGGCTGCTGGCGGGATCGTCGGCCATGGGACACACTCCTTGAGGGTGTCGGCCCAACGGCAGGGCGGCAAGATGGCTGCATCGCGCCAGGCTCGAAATCGCGTGACGCACCGGAGCGTGAACCGCCGGCCTCATGTCACCACCATCGCGCCCGACCCGGGCAGGCTGGACGCGAAGTCTTGCCCCATCAGGCGCGAGGGCGTGCGGAACCCAGGCGGCGGCGGGCGGCCCAGCAC
>CAXTTB010000139.1:0-5440 GCA_964246905.1 uncultured Acetobacteraceae bacterium
CCCAGGCCGCCAGCACGTTGCCGAAGTTGCCGGTGGGCACGCTGAACGCCACCTCCCGCTCCGGCCCGCCGAGCGCCAGGCTCGCCGCGACGTAGTAGGGGATCTGCGCCGCGATGCGCGCCCAGTTGATGCTGTTCACCGCGGACAAATGCAGGTCCCGGCGGAACGGCGCGTCGGCGAACATCGCCTTCACCAGGTCCTGGCAGTCGTCGAAGGTGCCGTCGATGGCGATGTTGGCGATGTTGCGGGCGTGCACCGTGGTCATCTGCCGGCGCTGCACCTCGCTGGTGCGGCCTTGCGGGTGCAGGATCACCACGTCGATGCCGGGCCGCCCGCGGCAGGCCTCGATGGCGGCGGAGCCGGTGTCGCCGGAGGTCGCGCCGACGATCGTCACCCGCCCGTCCTGCCGCTCCAGCACGTAGGCGAACATGCGCCCGAGCAACTGCATCGCCACGTCCTTGAAGGCGAGCGTCGGCCCGTGGAACAGCTCCTGCGCCCACAGCCCGGCGTCGAGCTGCACCAGCGGCACCACCGCCGGGTGGGTGAACTCGGCGTAGGCGTCCCGGCACATGGCCTGCAGCGCCGCGAAGGGGATGCTCTCGCCCACGAACGGCGCCAGCACGCGGGCAGCCAGCTCATGGTACGGCAGGCCGCGCAGGCCGCGCAGGTCGGCCGGCGACCAGCGCGGCCAGGCCTCCGGCATGAACAGCCCGCCGTCCTCGGCCAGCCCGGCCAACAGCACGCCGGAGAAGTCGCGTGCGGGGGCTTGCCCGCGGGTCGAGATGTATCGCATGGCGGCGATTGTAGGCGCGGGCACCGGGCGATCCAACCCCCGGCGCCCCGGCCGGGTCAGGCCTTCGGTTGCGTTTTGTCGTCGTCCTCGTCGTCCAACGCCTCGTCGTCGTGGCCCTCGTACCATTCCAGCACGCTGTCGTGGAAGTCCGGGTCGTTCAGCAGGCGCATGGCCAGCGCGATGGCGATCTCGTGCGGCTCCGGCACCTCCGTCGTGCCGTCCTCCAGCTCGCGCGCCGGGACGACGCGGATGGTCATGGACCCGTCCTCCTCGCCGATGATCAGCGCGACCTCGGTCGGGTCGAGGTCGATGGTGGTGTTCGCATCGGGCATAGGCCGCTCCCCCTGATGAGGCGACGTGCCTAGCAGGTTCGGGCCGGCAGGCGCTAGTCTCCGGGGCGTTGAACGGAGGTCCCAGGATGAGGCTCAGGAACGATGCGGCGGGCCGGCGGCCCTGCGTGCGGCCATAGCCGGGCTGCAATCCGTGCTGGCCGCGCTCTGGGCCAGCGCCTTCGTCCAGAGCGTCTCGGTGTTCGCCCTCGCCTTCGGACTGGGCCTGGCCATCGGGTTCGAGCGGCAGTGGCGGCAGCGCACGGCCGGGCTGCGCACCAACGTGCTGGTGGCGGTGGGCGCCGCGGCCTTCGCCGACCTCGGGATGCGGCTGTACGGCCCGGAGGGCGGCACGCGGATCGTCGCCTACATCGTGTCCGGCATCGGCTTCCTGGGCGCCGGGGTGATCGTCAAGGACGGCACCAACATCCGCGGGCTGAACACCGCCGCGACCCTGTGGTGCTCGGGCGCGGTCGGCGCCTGCGCCGGCGTCGGCCTGTTCGCCGAGGCGACCGCGCTGACCGCGACCGTGCTCGCCGGCAACACCCTGCTGCGCCCCTTGGTCAACTGGATCAACCGCCGCCCGATCACGCCCTCGGTGACGGAGGCCGAGTACCGGGTGCACGTCACCACCGCGCAGGACTCGGTGTCCGCCGTGCGCGACCTGCTGGACGCCGAGATGGACCGCGCCCACCTGCCGGTCCGCGGCGTCGAGGTCCTGCTGGACAACGAGGAGCAGGTCGAGCTTGCGGCCATCCTGGTGCCCACCACGGCCGAGGATGCCGAGCTTGACGTGGTGGTCGCCGCCCTGGAACGCTCGCCGCTGGTCCGCTCCGCCACGTGGAGCGTCGAGACGACGTCCTAGACCGCCAGCCCGTAGGGTGGGAAAGCGTCAGCGCCTCCCACCAACGGCCAGACCCGCCCTGTGGCGGATGGCGCTGCGCTGATCCGCCCTACACCGCCCGCAGCCGAGATCAGGCGGCCAAATACCGCGCCGTCAGGTGCGCCTCGAAGTCCGCGGGGTCCAGCGGCTTGCCGGTCGCGGCGCGCAGCAGGTCGTTGAAGCCCAGCCGGCTGCCCTGGCCGTGCACGTGCAGCCGCAGCCAGCCCACCAGTGGACCCAGCTCGCCCCGACCCAGCCCGGCGTCCAGGTCCGCGACATCCCGGCGCGCCGCCGCCATGAGCTGCGCCGCCGCCATGGCGCCCAGGGTGTAGCTCGGGAAGTAGCCGAACAGGCCGTCATACCAGTGGATGTCCTGCAGGCAGCCGCGCGCATCGTCCGGCGGGGTCACGCCCAGCAACGCCGCCAGCCCGTCCCGCCACGCGCCGGGCAGGTCGGCCACCGCGAGGTCGCCGGACACCAGCGCCTGCTCCAACCGGAAGCGCAGGATGACGTGCGCGGGGTAGGTCATCTCGTCCGCATCCACCCGGATGAACCCGCGCCCGACCTGGCGCCACAGCCGCGACAGGTTGGCGGGCGCGTACGGCTCCGCCGGGCCACCGAAGACGCCGTGCATCTCCGGGCCGAGCCAGGCGAGGAACGGGTCGGACCGGCAGGACTGCATCTCGACGATCAGCGACTGGCTCTCATGCGCCGCCATGCCGGCCGCCTCGCCCACGGGCTGCCGGGCATGGGCGGCGGGCAGGCCACGCTCGTACAAGGCGTGCCCGGTCTCATGCATCACGCCCATCAACGCCTGCGCCGGGTCGGATTCGTCGTAGCGCGTGGTGATCCGCACGTCGGTGGGGGTGCCGCCGCAGAACGGGTGGGTGGAGCGGTCGAGCCGCGCGTGCTCGGCCTCCAGCCCGGCGCGGGCGGACAGGCGGCGGCACAGGCCCTCCTGCCGCTCCGCGGGGAACACGCCGGGCAGCGGCACGGGCGCGGGCTGCCGGGCCTGTCGCTCCTCGGCGCGCGGCAGGGCGTCGCGCAGGAAGGCTTCGTAGCGCGCGAACACCGGCACGACGTCAGCGGCGACGATGCCGCGCTGGAAGCCGTCCATCAGCGCGTCGTAGGGCGACAGCCCGAGCGCCGGCGCCATCGCCTCGGCGGTTTGCCGGGCCAGGGACACGACCTCGACCAAGTACGGCGACACCGCCGCGAAGTCCGAACCGCGCCGCGCGTCCCGCCACACCTTCTCGCAGGCGGAGTTGGCGCGGGCCTGCGCCTCCACCAGATCGCCCGGCACGGCGGTGGCGCGGGTATGGGCGTGACGCATCAGCGCCAGGTTGGCGGCGTCCCATTCGCCGCCGGCCTCGGCTTGCGCCAGGTCATCGGCGGTCTCCGGCGCGGTCAGCAGGCCGTGCGCCAGCCCGGCCAGCACCGCGAGCTGATCGCCCCGCGCCGCGCCGCCTCCCGAGGGCATCATGGCGGCGGCGTCCCAGCCCAGCATGGAGGACGCCTCGCCCACCGTGGCGATGCGGGCGAAGCGGCCGGTCAGGCGGGCATAGGCGGTCATGGCGGGGCTTTCAGGATGCTGCGGGCGTACGCGCCGAACATCACCAGCATGGTCCCGGCCATGCCGAACCAGGTCACGGCATAGACGAGGTGGTTGTTGGGCGGGCGGGGCAGCGCCTGCGCCGGCTCCGGGACGGTGCCGGGCGGCACGGCCCCGAGGGCGACCAGCGTGAAGGGCGCGACCTTTTGCAAGCCGAGCGCCGCGCCGATGACGGCGGGATCGAGCGTGTAGAAGCGCCGGGCCGCCGGGTCGTCGGCGGCGCTGAACCGGGCCGGATGCTCCGGCGCGCGGACGTAGCCCTCGACCGTCGCCGGGAGCGGCGCGGTGTCGCGCGGCGCGTCGGTGGGCACCCAGCCGCGGTCCACGATGATCGGTTCGGCGCCGGGCCGCTCCAGCGGATCGACAAGGAACGCGCCCATCACGGGGCCGGACAGCGTGGTGCGGACCTCGATGCCATACAGCGCCCCAAGGTCCTGGCGCAGGGTGCCGGACACGCGCACCTTGGTGAACGGGCGCGGGTCGGCCGGCAACGGGATGGCGGGTGCTGCCTCTCCCCGGTCGATCTCCGCCAGCAACGCCGTCTTCCAGGCGAGGCGCTGCACCTGCCACACGCCGAGGCCGAGCGTGAGCGCGATCATGGCGGCTGTGGTGACGCCGGGCCACAGCAGGCGCCGCCAGATCGGCTGCCGCGGGGCCAGGCGCGTGGAGGGGAGTGAGGCAGACATCAAGGCTCCATCTCGCGGGCATGACGCCTATAGTGATGGGCGGTGAGTGCCGCCTTCAAGGGCCGCACCAGGCCGCTGGAACAGGCTGCCGCGCCAGGACGATGGGCGGCGCGGCAGCCGGGCCGGCTACTCGGCGCCAGTCGGCCCGGCGCCCCAGACGTAGATCGCGACGAACAGGAACAGCCACACGACGTCCACGAAATGCCAGTACCAGGCCGCGGCCTCGAAGCCGAAGTGGCGGACCGGGGAGAACTGGTTGGCGCGGGCGCGGTACCAGCACACGATCAGGAAGATGGTGCCGACGATCACGTGGAACCCGTGGAACCCCGTGGCGAGGAAGAACACCGACGGATACACGCCGCCCCCGGCGAACTTGAACGGCGCCTCCGAGTACTCCAGGGCCTGGAACGTGGTGAACGACAGCCCGAGCAGGATGGTGAAGCCCAAGCCCATGACCAGGTACTTGCGGTCGCCATGCAGCAGCGCGTGGTGCGCCCAGGTGATCGCGGTGCCGGACAGCAGCAGGATCATCGTGTTGAGCAGCGGCAGGTGGAACGGGTCGAAGGTCTGGATGCCCGCCGGCGGCCAGATCGCGTGCTCCGCGCCCGAGACGTGCGCCGGGTAGAGTGCGAAGTGGAAGTAGGCCCAGAAGAAGCCGACGAAGAACATCACCTCGCTGGCGATGAACAGCGTCATGCCGTAGCGCAGGCCGATCCGCACCACCGGGGTATGCACCCCCGCGGTCCGGCTCTCCTTCAGCACGTCCCGCCACCAGAGCGCCGCAGTGCCGAGCACGAGCGCGAGGCCCAGGCCCAGCCACAGGTAAGTGCCGTAGTGCGCCACCATGACGATGCCGAACAGCGTCAGCCCGCCGCCCATCGCGCCCAGCAGCGGCCAGGGGCTGGGGTCCACGAGGTGATAGGGCTGCTGCAACCCGGAGCTGTTGAGATCCTGTGCGTCGAGCACGGGGCGTTCCGTTGCAACCGGGGCGTCGCTCATTCCAACCTAACCTATCCAAACGGTGGCGCATCATCGCCAAAACGCCGCCGGGTTCAAGGCTTAAACGTGAATGCACCGGGGTGATCGCGTTGGGCGGAAGGCCAAGGGCTTCGCCCCTGGACCCCACTGGGGCCGCAG
>CAXTTB010000139.1:5450-8174 GCA_964246905.1 uncultured Acetobacteraceae bacterium
AACCGTCACGCCCCGGGGGTCAGCGCGGGGGGCGCACGCCCACGGGCCGCCCCCCGGGCCCCCACGGGGCCCGCCGCCCCCAGGCCCCGGTCCATGGAAGCGGGGTTCGAGGCCTCTGGTCCCAGCGGGTCCAGCGACTGCCTTGCCGGGTCGAGCATTGTCCCGCCGCTGCCCGCTGCGCGGCGTGGCGCCGAGATGGTGATGGGCTTGTGCGTGCAGGCGGCGGGTGCGGCTTCCCGGCGGCGGCAGGACGGTCGTTGGACGCCTTGACCGCGCGGGTGGACCGAGTGCCCACCCAGGCGGACCGGCGCAGCGCGGCACGCACGCCGCCGTGTCCGCCGAGGCGGGCGAAGGGGCTTGCGGGCGTTTGACGAGGTCGTCCAGGCCGGAGCCGTCGCGGGTGACGGCGAAGCGGGCGCCGGCAGGCAGGACCCGGCAGGCAGGACATGGACGCCGGGATGGCGTTTGGCGGCGTCGATGCCGACGGAAAGGCCGGCGGCCGGGGGGTGGCGTCCATGGCCCGTCCCTGCTGGGGACCGTCCTTGCAGATGCAGCACCGGGCAGATGCAGCACCGGCCTCGGCCGTCTCATACCAATGGCCGTTTGCTTCCATCGTTTTTGCGTCATTGCGAGGAGCGCAGCGACGCGGCAATCCAGGGGCCGTGCGGCGCGCTTGCGGCCCCTGGATCGCCACGCCGCCAGGGCGGCTCGCAATGACGAGGGGGCAAGGCAGGGGGCCGTTGTTATCAGGCGACGGTTCGGGTCCACAAACAACGAAGCACAGGAGGCGCCATGCCGGGCCACAGGCTCAACGGCCCCGGAGGAAGGCAGGCTCCCCTGTGCACCCGGTCGCCTCATGCCGAGCGGTCCGGCAACAAATGAGACACAGGGGCAGCGCCCTGGCCTTTCGCGCGCCCCGCCAACGCTTCCCGTTGCAAGGGGGCCGTGATCGGCTACACTGGCCTGCCGCGGCCCCGGATTCGGTGCCCAACAGGAATGGTCGCATGAAGTTCAAGGCCGAACGCGCCACGCTGCTCAAGGCGCTGGCCCATATCCAGAGCGTCGCTGAGAAGCGCAACACCATCCCCATCCTGGCGAACGCCCTGATGGTCGCCCGCGGCGGCACGCTCAGCTTCACCGCGACCGACATGGAGATCGCCATCGTCGAGGAGGTTGCGGCCAGCGTGTCGCGCGAGGGCGCCATCACCGCCCCGGCCGCGACCTTATACGAGATCGTGCGCAAGCTGCCTGAAGCGGCGGAGCTGGAGTTCGAGGTGGCGGAGGGCGGCGCGCAGCTCACCCTACGGGCCGGGCGCTACGGCACCAGCCTGGTGACGCTGCCGACCGACGACTTCCCCAGCATGACGGCCGGGCAGTTGCCGCACCGCTTCCAGCTTTCCGGCCTGGCCCTGCGCGGCCTGATCGACCGCACCCGGTTCGCCATCAGCACGGAGGAGACGCGCTACTACCTGAACGGCATCTACCTCCATGCCGCGGAGGGGGACGGCGGCCCGGTGCTGCGCGCCGTCGCGACGGACGGGCACCGCCTGGCCCGCGTGGAGGAGCCGATCCCGGAGGGCGCCGCCGGGATGCCGGGCGTCATAATCCCGCGCAAGACGGTGGGCGAGCTGCGGAAGCTGCTGGACGAGGAGAGCGGGGAGGTCGAGGTCGGCCTGTCCGACACGCGCATCCAGTTCAAGGCCGGGCCGATCACGCTGACCAGCAAGCTGATCGACGGCACCTTCCCGGAGTATGAGCGGGTGATCCCCAAGGACAACGACAAGGTGCTGCGCGTCGGCAAGAAGGACTTCTCCGACGCCGTGGCCCGCGTCGCCGCCATCAGCAGCGAGCGGTCGCGCCCGGTGAAGATGGCGCTGGACCGCGACCTGCTGACGCTGTCCGCCGCCAGCCCCGAGCAGGGCACGGCGAGCGAGGAGCTGGACGGCGACCGGGTGCAGTACTCGGCCGGCCCCCTGGAGATCGGCTTCCAGGCCCGCTACCTCAACGACATCACCGACCAGATCTCGGATCATGTCGAGTTCCATTTCTCCGACGGCTCGGCCCCCACCATCGTGCGGGACGCTTCCGACGGCAGCGCCTTGTATGTGCTGATGCCCATGCGCGTTTAAGCATCATTCTGCGGAGTGTGCTGACATGGAGCAGATGAAATGATGCGTCTCCAACGACTCCTAAGCAGGCATTCGCGGCGCAAGCTGCGGATGCCTGCTTAGGCCGCGGTTGCTGCGGCTCACGCGCCTCGCGCTGACGCAGTTCCGCAACTACCCGGCGCTGACGTGGCGGCCCGCCGCGCGGATGGCGGTGGTGACCGGCCCGAACGGGTCGGGCAAGACCAACCTGCTGGAGGCCGTGTCGCTGCTGCAACCCGGGCGCGGCCTGCGCGGGGCACGGATGGCGGACCTGGCGCGTCAGGCGCTGGACGCGCCGGGCCGCTGGGGCGTCGCCGCCCGGGTCGTGCGCGGCGGGACGGAGGCGGATCTGGGCACCGGCACCCCGCCCGACGGCCCGTCCGACCGCCGGGTGTTCCGCCTCAACGGCACGGCGCCGCGCAACCAGGCGGAGGTCGCTGCGGTGATGGCGACGGTCTGGCTCACGCCGCAGATGGACCGGCTGTTCCAGGAAGGCGCGTCGGGCCGCCGCCGCTTCCTCGACCGCCTGGTCTGGGCCTTGGAGCCGGGCCACGCGCGGGAGGTCTCGGCGTACGAG
>CAXTTB010000140.1:0-7668 GCA_964246905.1 uncultured Acetobacteraceae bacterium
CGATCCGGGGTTTGGGGCCTCCGGCCCCAACGGGTCCAGGGCAGCGCCCTGGCCTTGCGCCGAGGCTGGATTACGGCAGGCGCCCCGCCTATGTCAGGCTCCCGTCAGCCTTTTCTTGAGATATCCCGCCGCAGAACCCTTGGAGGCGCGTCCATGGCATCCCCCCCTTCCCCCGCAGGACCAGGCATGGCCGAGATCACGCCGTTCTTCGACGCCGGCACCAACACCGTCAGCTACGTGGTCAAGGACCCGGCCTCCCCAAGCTGCGCCGTGATCGACAGCGTGCTCGACTTCGACTACGCGGCGGGCCGGATCGAGCACCGCTCGGCGGACGCCATCATCGCCTTCATCCGGGAGCGCGCGCTGACGCTGGAATGGCTGATCGAGACGCACGTCCATGCCGACCACCTGTCCGCGGCGCCGTACATCCAGTTGGCGCTCGGCGGGCGCATCGGCATCGGCGAGCAGATCACGGCCGTCCAGGACACGTTCGGCCGCGTGTTCAACGAGGGCACCGAGTTCCAGCGCGACGGCAGCCAGTTCGACCGCCTGTTCGCGGACGGCGACACCTACGCCGTGGGCGGCATGACGGCCCACGTGATGCACACCCCCGGCCACACGCCGGCCTGCATGACCCACATCTTCGGCGACGCCGCCTTCGTGGGCGACACGCTGTTCATGCCGGACAGCGGCACGGCCCGCGCCGACTTCCCCGGCGGCGACCCGGCCGCGCTGTTCGCCTCGATCAGGCGCATCCTGGCGCTGCCGCCGGAGACGCGGCTGTTCGTCTGCCACGACTACGGCCCGAACGGGCGCAACATCCGCTGGGAAACCACGGTCGGCGCCGAGCGTCAGCACAACGTGCACGTCCGCGACGGCGTGACCGAGGAGCAGTTCGTCGCCATGCGGACGGCGCGCGACGCGACGCTCGCGAAGCCCCGCCTGATCATCCCCGCGATCCAGGTGAACATGCGGGCGGGCCAACTGCCGCCGCCGGACGCGGAGAACCGGCGGTACCTCAAGGTCCCGCTGAACGGGCTTTAGAACCTGTCCCGGTAGGCGGCGGCTGAGGCCTTGCGAGGGATTTTGCGTCCCGGGCAGGAAGGGCCGCAGCCCCGATGCGGTTCATCGGGGCAAGGACCTGACGCACCCGGGGCGGAAAAGCGCCGCAGGGCCGACCCGCAGCCTACCGGGATGGGTTCTTAGCCCGGCGCCGCCACCCACGCGCCGGGCCGTGTGCCCGGACGCACGCCGCTGCCCGGAAGCCGCCGGGCCGGCATCGATCAACCACGATTGCAAGGATTCATGAATGAGCATCCAACTCGGCCAGTCGGCACCCGACTTCGAGCAGGACACCACGGTCGGCCGCATCGCGTTCCACCAGTGGCTCGGCGATAGCTGGGGCGTGCTGTTCAGCCATCCCAAGGACTTCACCCCCGTCTGCACCACCGAGCTGGGCGAGGTCGCGCGCATGAAGCCGGAGTTCGACCGCCGGAACGTCAAGGTCATCGGCTTGTCGGTGGACAGCCTCGACAACCACGCGCAATGGAACGACGACATCGCCGACGTGACCGGCAACGCGGTGAACTTCCCGATGATCTCCGACGCCGACCGCAAGGTCAGCACGCTGTACGGCATGATCCACCCGGAGGCCGACGCGAACCTCACGGTCCGGTCCGTGTTCGTGATCGATCCCAAGAAGAAGGTGCGGCTCCTGCTGACCTACCCGCCCTCGGCCGGGCGCAACTTCCCCGAGATCCTGCGCGTGGTGGACAGCCTGCAGCTCACGGACGCGCAGAAGGTCGCGACCCCGGTGAACTGGCAGCCCGGCGACCGCGCCATCATCGTCCCGAGCGTCTCCGACGACGACGCCAAGGCGCAGTTCCCGCAGGGGTGGGAGGCGAAGAAGCCCTATCTCCGCTACGTCGAGATCGGCAAGGCGGCGAAGTGACGCAGGATCGCCCCCACCCGGGCGTGGCCGACGGGATGGCGGCGGCCATCGGCAACACGCCGCTGATCCTGCTGCGGCGCGCGTCGGAGGAGACGGGCTGCCGCATCCTCGGCAAGGCGGAGTTCATGAACCCGGGCGGCTCGGTCAAGGACCGCGCGGCGCTGGCCATCATCGACGACGCGGAGGCGCGCGGCGTGCTGCGCCCGGGCGGCACGGTCGTCGAGGGCACCGCCGGCAACACCGGCATCGGCCTGACGCTCGTGGCCCACGCCCGCGGCTACCGCAGCGTGATCGTCATGCCGGACACGCAGAGCCGGGAGAAGATCGACACCCTGCGCATGATCGGCGCCGACCTGCGCCTGGTCCCGGCCAAGCCGTATTCCGACCCGGCGAACTACGTCCGCTACTCCGAGCGCCTGGCGCAGGAGCTGGGCGCCGTGTGGGCCAACCAGTTCGACAACGTGGCGAACCGGCACGGCCATTACGCGACCACGGGGCCTGAGATCTGGCGGCAGACGGACGGCACGGTCGATGCCTTCACCTGCTCCTGCGGCACGGGCGGCACCCTCGCCGGGGTGTCGCAGGCGCTCAAGGAACGGCGCCCCGGCGTCCGCATCGTCCTGGCCGACCCGGAGGGCAGCGGCCTCTATGGCTGGGTGAAGGGCGGCGACCTGTCGGTGCAGGGCAGCTCGATCACCGAGGGCATCGGCCAGTCGCGCGTCACCGCGAACCTCGACGGCGCCGTCATCGACGACGCGGTGCGCGTCCCCGACCGGGAGGCGGTGGAGCAGGTGTTCGGCCTGCTGCAGCACGAGGGGATGTCGGTGGGCGGCTCCGCCGGGCTGAACGTCGCGGCGGCGGTGCAGGTCGCGCGGGACCTGGGGCCGGGGCACACGGTGGTCACGATCCTGTGCGACAGCGGCGCGCGCTACCAATCGAAGCTGTTCAACCCGGCCTTCTTGCGGAGCAAGGGCCTGCCCGTGCCGGCCTGGCTGCAAACAGAGGATAGGACAGGGCCGTGATCGGCTCAGCGGACCAGGAGGTAGAACCGGAGCAGCGTGTCCGCGACCTCCTCCATGCTCTCGGCGTAGCCGCCCGACACCCAGGCCCGGGCGACGTGCAGCCCGCCGCCGACCACGCCCTTCAGCAGCAGCGGCGTCACGCCGTCGCGGACCAGGCTGCGCCCCGCCACGTCGAGCAGCAGGCCGCCGAACTCGTCGAGGCTGGCGGACACCAGGCCGTCGGCTTCCTGGCCGATGCCGGCCATCTCCACCAGGAACAGCCGCGCCGCCGGGGGGTTGCCCTTGATGTGCGCGAGATAGGTCATCAGCGCCGCCCGGATGCGCTCCCGCTCCCCGCCGCCGGCGTCGCGGGCGGCGTCGCGCATCTTGCCGATCAGCTCGCCCGTCACCCGCTGGAAGCATTGCCGCAGCATGTCCTCGCTGTTCTCGAACCATTCGTAGAAGTAACGCTCCGTCAGCCCGGCGGCGGCGCAGACCGCCTTGACGCTGCTGTTGCGGAAACCCTTCTCGCCGTACGTCCGTATGGCCGCGTCCATGAGCTGCCGCCGCCGCTCGGCACGGCGCTCGTCGGCCGTCTTGCCCCCCCACTTCCGTTCTAGAACCCGGTCCTGTTCCATGCTTGCTCCGGCCCATTCTTCCTCGGGTGTGGCCCCGCGCAGCCTTCAAAGCCCAACGCATCGCTGCCCCCGGCAATTCGCGCTTGCAGACTGACATATGCTCGTGTCAGTTGTCCGCCCCCGCCTGGCCAGAAAGCCTGAACCAGGAACATAGATGAGGCTCTGCCCGATGAACACTGACGATCCCGGCAATTCGGCGGGCACGCGCCCGGGCGCAACGGTGGCGGCCCTCGTGCTGGACAGCTTCGAACGGGTTGTCGGCCGTCCGCTTGTCCCCGCCGGGCTGGAAGGCGGGGAGGCCGTGCGCTGGCTGTACGAGGATGCGCCCTTCTGCGTCCTCGCCCACGACGCGGCGGAGGACCCGCGGTTCATCTACGCGAACCGGGCGGCGCAGCGTTGCTTCGAGTATCCGTGGGCGGAGTTCGCCGGGCTGCCGTCCCGCCTGTCGGCGGAGGCGCCGAACCGGGAGG
The DNA here is from genome assembly GCA_964246905.1 of uncultured Acetobacteraceae bacterium. Lineage (GTDB taxonomy): Bacteria > Pseudomonadota > Alphaproteobacteria > Acetobacterales > Acetobacteraceae > CAHJXG01. Next base: position 4,061 of record CAXTTB010000140.1, read on the forward strand.
AGCGCCGGGCCTTCCTGGAGGCGGTGATGCGCGACGGCTTCATCGCCGGCTACCAGGGCCTGCGCGTCAGCCGGTCCGGACGGCGGTTCTTCATCAAGGACGCGACGGTGTGGCAGTTGACCGACTGGCGGGGCGTGCTGCACGGCCAGGGCGCGCTGGTGCCCTCCTGGCAGGACGAGCGGGCGGAACCGGCCGAGGGAGGCCGCCATGCCGGCTGATTCCCTCCCGAAGACGACCACCGGGCGCATCGTGCTGGCCAGCCTGGTCGGCACCGCGATCGAGTTCTACGACTTCTACATCTACGGCACCGCCGCGGCGCTGGTCCTGGGCAAGCTGTTCTTCCCGGCGACGGACGCCGGCGCGCAGTCGCTGGCCGCCTTCGCCACCTTCGGCATCGCCTTCGTGGCCCGTCCGGTCGGCTCGTTCCTGTTCGGCCATTTCGGCGACCGGCGGGGGCGCAAATCGACGCTCGTCTGGTCGCTGGTCGTCATGGGGCTGTCCACCACGCTGATCGGCTGCCTGCCGTCCTACGCCCAGGCGGGCGCGCTGGCCCCGGCCCTGCTGTGCCTCTTGCGCCTCGGGCAGGGCATCGGGCTGGGCGGCGAGTGGGGGGGCGCCGCGCTGCTGGCGACGGAGAACGCGCCGAAGGGCAAGCAGGCCCTGTTCGGCATGTTCCCGCAGCTCGGCCCGCCGCTCGGCTTCCTGATGTCGAACGGGCTGTTCCTCCTGCTGTTCTCCGTGCTGACGGACGCGCAGTTCGCCGCGTGGGGCTGGCGCATCCCCTTCCTCGCCAGCGCGCTGCTGGTGGCCGTGGGGCTTTACGTGCGCCGGCAGGTGGCGGAGACGCCGGCCTTCGCCAGCCTCGCCGCGCGGGCCGGGCAGGTCCGGGTGCCGCTCGGCGAGCTGCTGCGCCATCACGGGGCCAACCTGCTGCTCGGGTCGCTGGCGATGGTCGTGTGCTACGCCACCTTCTACATCTCGACCGTGTTCGCGCTCGACTACGGGACGCGGGTCGCCCACATCCCGCGCGGCGTGTTCCTGCAGGTGCTGTGCGCCGGGATCGTGGTCATGGGGATCGTGACGCCGGTGTCCGCCCTGCTGTCCGACCGCTTCGGCTGCCGCCCGGTGCTGATCGCCGGGTCGGTGCTGTCGGCGGTGTCCGGCTTCGCCATGGCGCCGCTGCTGGGGCTGGGCACGCCCGGCGGCGCGCTCGCGTTCGTCTGCCTGGAGCTGGCGCTGATGGGCCTCGTGTTCGCGCCCATGGGCGCGCTGCTGCCGAGCCTGTTCCCGGCGGAGGTCCGCTACACCGGCGCGTCGGCGGCCTACAACATCGGCGGCATCCTGGGCGCGTCCCTGGCGCCCTACGCGGCGCAGGTGCTGCTGCTGCATGGCGGCCTGCCCGCCGTCGGGCTTTACATCAGCCTGGCCGCGGTGGTGAGCCTGGTGGCGCTGGTCCTGATCCGCCCGGCCGCTTCGGATGCCGTGGGCCAGGACGTGTTCGCCGGGCAGCCCTCGGCTGGGGAGTAGGGTACGGCTGACCGTAACACAGGCACCCGTAACACTGGGCGGCCCATCAGTGGTAAGCTCCTCGCAGCACCTTGGGCCACCCCTCAGAACGGCACGGAGTTCGACGATGCAGACCTTCCCGGTGACGCGCGCCACGCAGGCCCGGACCCGCCCCGCGGACGACGCGCTGCGGTTCGGCGAGGTGTTCACCGACCACATGTTCATGATGGAGTATGACGAGGGACGCGGCTGGCACGACCCGCGCATCGTGCCCTACGCGCCGTTCAGCCTGGACCCCGCCTGCTGCGTGCTGCACTACGCGCAGGCGGTGTTCGACGGCCTCAAGGCGTTCCGCGGCGCCGACAAGGCGGTCCGCATCTTCCGCGGCGACATGCACGCCGCCCGGCTCAACCGCTCCTGCGACCTGCTGTGCATCCCGCAGCTCGACCCGGCATTGGTCCAGGAGTCGTTCCGCGCCCTGGTGGAGGTGGACCAGGACTGGGTGCCGTCCAAGCGCGGCACGTCGCTGTACATCCGGCCCACGGTGATCGCGACCGAGAACTTCCTCGGCGTGCACCCGTCGCGCAAGTACCTCTACTACGTGATCCTCAGCCCGGTCGGCGCCTACTACAGGGAGGGGCTGAACCCGGTGAAGATCCTGGCGACCGACCAGCACGTGCGCGCGGTGCCGGGCGGGCTGGGGGCGGCCAAGACGGCCGGCAACTACGCCGCGAGCCTCTATGCGGCGCGGGACGCGGAGCGGCAGGGCTACACCCAGGTGCTCTGGCTCGACGGCAAGCACCGCGAGTTCCTCGACGAGGTCGGCACCATGAACATCATGCTCCGCATCGGCGACGCCGTGGTCACGCCGCCGCTGTCCAACGGCACCATCCTGGCCGGGATCACCCGCGACAGCGTCATGCAGATCCTGCGCGACTGGGGCATCCCGGTCGAGGAGCGCGCCGTCTCCATCCACGAGGTCGAGCGCGCGCACCGCGACGGCCAACTGAAGGAGATGTGGGGCACCGGCACCGCCGCGGTGATCGCCCCGGTGGGCGAGCTGGGCCATGGCGGCGAACGCATGACGATCAACGGCGGCCAGACCGGCGAGCTGACCCAGCGGCTGTACGACGCCATCACCGCCGTCCAGTACGCCGCCACCAACGACCCGCATGGCTGGATGACCCCGGTCACGTCCGGCCCGCGCGCCCTGTAGCGCAGCCGGTCCCGAAGCTAACCTCCAGGAGAGTCCCCTGATGGCAGACATCGCGAACATCGACGCGGCCGCGTCCCGGCGGGGGGCGGCGGTGCTGCTGGAGGTGCTGCGGAGCGAGGGCGTCCGGCACATCTTCGGCAACCCCGGCACCACCGAGCTGGCGCTGATCGACGCGCTGACCGCCATGCCGGAGATCGAGTACGTCTGGGGCCTGCAGGAGGCGAGCGTCGTCGCCATGGCCGACGGCTATGCCCAGGCGTCGGGGCGGCCCGGCTTCATCAACCTGCACACCGCGGGCGGCCTCGGCCACGGGATGGGCGCGCTGCTGAACGCCAAGGTGTCGAACACGCCGCTGGTGGTGACGGCCGGGCAGCAGGACATGCGGCACATCCTGACGGACCCGCTGCTGGCCGGGGACCTGGTGGGCATCGCCGGGCCGGCGGTGAAGTGGGGGCGGGAGGTCACGCATCCCGACCAGTTGCCGATGCTGCTGCGCCGCGCCTTCCACGACTGCACCGCGGCCCCCAGCGGCCCGGTGTTCCTGTCCCTGCCGATGGACGTGATGGAGGGCATGAGCACGGTCGGCATCGCCGAGCCGTCCGTGATCGACCGCGCCGCGGTGGCCGGCTCGCTGGAGCCGTTGAGCGACATCCTGGCCGGGCTGGCGCCGGGCAAGGTGGCGCTGATCGCCGGGGACGAGATCTCCGCCTCCAACGCCGCCGCGGAGACGGTGCTGCTCGCCGAGGCCTTGGGGGCGCCGGTGTTCGGCTCCTCCTGGCCGGCGCATATCCCGTTCCCCACCTCCCACCCGCTCTGGGCGGGCAACCTGCCGAGCAAGGCGAGCGAGATCCAGGCGGCGCTGGGGTCGTTCGATGCCGTGCTGGCG
>CAXTTB010000140.1:7678-8152 GCA_964246905.1 uncultured Acetobacteraceae bacterium
GTATTCGGAGGGGCCGGCGGTGCCGCCGGGCTGCAAGGTCATGCAGTTGTCGGCGGACGTGACCGACCTGGGGCGCACCTACGCGACGGCGCTGTCGATGGTCGGCGACATCAAGGCGTCGCTCAAGGTCCTGCTGCCGCTGCTGGACCGCAAGCGGGCCCCCCACCAGGCCGCCATCGCGGCCCTGCGCCACGCGGCGGAGACGCGGCGCCGCGACCGCCAGGCGGCGCTGCGCGGGCGGGCGGAGGCCGAGTTCGACGCCCCGGTGACGACGCCGCTGGTGGCGGCGGAGCAGGTGGCGCGCGCCATCGGCCCGCACGTCGCCATCGTGGACGAGGCGATTGCGACCTCGCTGCACGTGCGCTCCTTCCTCAACTCCTCCTCCGCCCGGCAGTACTCGTTCCTGCGCGGCGGCGGGCTGGGATGGGGGATGCCGGCGGCGGTCGGCACCTCGCTCGGGCTGGACCGCTCGCC
>CAXTTB010000141.1:0-845 GCA_964246905.1 uncultured Acetobacteraceae bacterium
GTGTGGTCCGCGTAGTTCAGGCCGACGCAGAGGATCTTGCCGGACCGGCGCAAGGGCGGCAGCAGCGTCGCGCCCTCCAGGGACACGGGCGCCCCGTCCAGCAGCTTGCGCCCGGCTTCGCGGAGGTCGGCGCCCTGCCCGACCAGCAGGTCCAGGTCGCCGGGGTAATCGGCGTCCCCGTCGAGCCGGCCGCGGAACTCCACGCCGTCCGCCGAGGCGGCGATCCCGACACGTCCGTTCTTCTCGAACATCGCAAGCCGCATGGTGTCCCCTTTGATCGAAGCGTTGCCGAACGCCTAGCGATGCGATAGTGCCCTGTCAACGAAATATGCATATTTTATACGAATGTCGTTGATATCATAAATAATGCATGGCCATGCTCCGATGGCTGTCGAGCTTCGTGGGGTGGCCTACGGTTTTGGCGGGCTTGGAACTCGAACACAGCCCTGCTGCCGCGCTTGAGCGCCGCGCGAGACAAGGCCGGATCGAGAGCCTGCTGGAAGAACGATGACTTATCTGATGGACATCTGGCATGTTGCGGCCTGGGGCAGCGAGGCCGCGTCGGGGACGGCCGTCGCGCACGATCCTGGAGCAGCCCATTGCCTTGTACCAGCGGCCTCTTGCGTTGACCCCTTTCCGTCATTGCGAGGAGCGCAGCGACGCGGCAATGACGGGGAAAGGTCAGGGCAAAGCGCCGTTGGTATTGGTCCGGCGCCCTGTTCCGGCGCGGGGAGGGCACGCCGCGCTGCATGACCGATGCCCGCACCGCTCAGCGATGGCGTGTCGAAGGACGGGGTGCTGGCTTCGACGCCTGCGCCTGCGTTCGAGCTGACGTCGTAGAAGCG
>CAXTTB010000141.1:855-8137 GCA_964246905.1 uncultured Acetobacteraceae bacterium
GGGGGCGCGGGGGTGCTTGCTCCGTTCTAAAGCGGGGCCCCCTGGCGCGGGCGGGCCCCACCAGCGTTTTCAGCGGCACGTTCGGGTCCGCCAGCGCCGCCGGGTCGCATGGCTGGCCCGCGGCGACCAAGGCGCGTCCCTGGGCGTAGTCCCGCAGGGCGTTGACGCAGTCCAGCGCGATCACCCGGCCCTGGCGGAGATACACGACGGAGAAGCTCCGCGCCGCCGGGTCGCCGCGCACGACGTGCTGGTCGCTGCCGTCCGACAGCCCGGCCGTTTGCAGGCGCAGGTCGTACTGGTGCGACCAGAACGTGGGAACCGTCTGGTGCCCGGCTGGGGAGCCGATGATGTCACGGGCGGCCACGGCGGCCTGGTCGTTGGCGTTCTGCACGGACTCGATCTGCACCGGGGCGCCGTCGGCGAACGGGTTGGATTGCAGCGCGCAGTCGCCGACGGCAAAGATGCCGGGCAGGCTGGTGCGGCACTGCGCGTCGATCCCGACCCCGTTGCCCCCGGCTGCGCCTGCGTCCAGCAGCGGGGCGACCGCCGGGCTGATGCCGATGCCCACCAGCACCATGTCGGCCGGAAGCAGGGCGCCGTCGCCCAGCCGCACGCCCGACACGCGCCCGTCGCCCTCCAGGGCGGAGACGGCCGCCCCGAGCCGGATATCGACGCCCCGGGCGCGGTGCTCCGCCTCGAAGAAGCGGGACAGCGGCTCGCCTGCGACGCGGGCCAGCACGCGGTCCTGCGCCTCGATCACCGTCACGCGCTTGCCGAGTTCCGTGAGCACGGCCGCCGCCTCCAGGCCGATGTAGCCGCCGCCGACGATGACCATCCGCCCGACCGAGGGCAGCTCGGCGACCATGCGGTCCACGTCCGCGCGGCTCCGCAGCGTGTGGACGCCGCCAAGGCCGTGGCCGGGGCAGGCGAGCCGCCGGGCGGTGCCGCCGGCCGCCCAGACCAGCGCCCCGTAGCCGATCCGGGAGCCGTCCTGCAGGGCGATTTCGTACGCCACCGGATCGACCGCGGACACGTGACGCCCGGGCAGCAGGGCGATGTCCCGCTCCGCCCAGTACTCCGCGGGGCGGATCAGGATGCGCTCGAAGGGCTTCTTCCCCGAGAGGTACTCCTTGGACAGCGGCGGGCGCTCATAGGGAAGCTCGGTCTCATCCCCGAGCAGCGCCACCGTCCCCGCATAGCCGTGCTGCCGGAGCGCAATCGCCGCCTGCGCGCCGCCATGGCCGGCGCCGACGATCAGCACATCGTATCGCATTCCCGCCGCTAATCCGCCGGGGCGATGGTCACGCGCAGCCCGTCGAGGCCCTCGTTGACGGGGATCTGGCAGGACAGCCGCGAGTTGGGCTGCCGGTGCGAGGAGCTGTCGAGCAGGTCTTCCTCGTCCCCGCTGATCGGCGGGAGCGTGCCGGAGAAGCCCGGGTCCACGTAAACATGGCACGTCGCGCAGGACAGGCAGCCGCCGCACAGCGCGAGGAGGTCGTCGAACCCGGCCCGGCGGATGTTCTCCATCAGCGACAGGCCGGTCCGGCCCTCAATCGCGCGTTCCGCGCCGGACTGGTCCGTGACGTGTAGGTGCATGTGCGCGTCTCCCTTGGTGCCGACAGGCTGGCCACCGCTTAAACCGTCGTGCGCCGCCACGCCACGGCGTTCGTGGCTTGGGCCGGGACGGGCGATGCGGCTGGCCGTCGGTCTTCCTGGTCAGCGGCGCGCTGATCGGGGTGGGTTAGCGCGCCCTCCTGGGGCAGTCTGGATATCCGGGGCGCTCGCGCTGGCGATGGCGTTTGGCTGGCGGCGTGGCGCGGGCGCCAAGACCAATCACGGATGTGTTTATCTCCCGCACTCTTCTCAAATCTGCGAAGGCGATGTTATGAAATGCCAGGGCTTGCAAAGGAACTTCGAGAATGGAAGCCAACCGGCCTTTATCGCCTCATTTGACCTGGTATCGGCCTCAGCTTACCTCTGTCCTGTCCATCCTCCACCGGGCAGCCGGCATCGTCCTTTCGCTCGGGTCCATGCTTTTGATCTGGTGGCTGGTCGCAGTGGAGTATGGCGGCCGGGCCTATTCCTACACTGAATGGTTCCTTGCCTCTCCAGTCGGACTTCTCTGCCTCGCCGGCTGGTCCGTGGCCTTCTTCTTTCACCTGAGCAACGGCATACGGCACCTATGCTGGGACTCCGGCTACGGCTTCGACCTCAAGGCGGCATACCGGAGCGGCTACGCCGTCCTGGCCTCGACGGCGATCCTGTCGGCCGCGACATGGGGCTACGTGTTGTGGAAGGGAGTAAGCTGATGCCGGAACGGACGAGCCTGTCGAGCGAGACGGCCATCCGGGACGGCTCCGCGCTGCGGCGCGTGAGCTATCTCGGGAGCGCCCGGAGCGGCCTGGCGGATTGGCGGCTGCAGCGGCTGACCGCTGTCGCGCTGGTGCCGCTCGGCCTGTACTTCGCGGCGGCGGTCCTGACGCTTGCGACCTCGAAGGCCGTTGCGCCCGGCGTCTGGCTCGCGCAGCCGGTCACTGCCCTGTTGATGCTGCTGTTCGTGGCGGCCGTGTTCGTGCATGCCGTGATCGGCCTGCGGTCCATCTTCGCGGACTACATCCACACCCGCGCGCGGACCGTGGCCGCCAACATCGCCCTGCGCGGCCTGGCGCTGCTGCTTGCCTTGGCGGGGATGCTCGCCATCCTCAACGCGTTCGTCGGCCATGGGAGTGCAGCATGACGCAAGCGTACGAGGTGATCGACCACGAGTTCGATGTCGTCGTCTTGGGAGCCGGCGGGGCGGGCCTGCGGGCGACGCTGGGCATGGTCGCGGCCGGGCTGCGGACCGCGTGCATCACGAAGGTGTTTCCCACCCGCAGCCACACCGTGGCGGCCCAGGGCGGCATCAGCGCCGCGCTGGGCAACATGGCGGAGGACGACTGGCGCTGGCACATGTACGACACCGTCGCCGGCGGCGTCTGGCTGGCCGATCAGGACGCGAGCGAGTACCTGTGCCGCGAGGCCATTCCCGCCGTCATCGAACTTGAGCATCTCGGCGTGCCGTTCAGCCGGACCAAGGAAGGCACGATCTACCAGCGGCGGTTCGGCGGCCACACCACGCACTTCGCCAAGGGCGAGATGGCGCAGCGGGCTTGCGCCGCCGCGGACCGGACCGGGCACTCGATCCTGCACACGCTCTACCAGCAATGCCTCAAGCGCAAGGCGCGCTTCTACGTCGAGTACTTCGCGCTCGACCTGCTGATGGACGACGACGGCACGTGCCGCGGCCTGCTCGCCTGGTGCCTGGAGGACGGGTCGATCCACCGCTTCCGCGCGCACCAGACGGTTGTCGCGACCGGGGGGTGCGGGCGGATCTATGCCTCCTGCACGTCGGCCCACACCTGCACCGGCGATGGCAACGCGATGGCGCTGCGTGCCGGGCTTCCGCTGCAGGACATGGAGTTCGTGCAGTTCCATCCGACCGGCCTGTACGGCGCCGGCTGCCTGATCACCGAGGGCGCGCGGGGCGAGGGCGGCTACCTCACCAACAGCGACAACGACAAGTTCATGGTCAAGTACGCCCCGCACGAGAAGGACCTGGCGAGCCGCGACATCACCAGCCACGCCGAGGGCGTCGAGATCCGGGAAGGCCGCGGCTGCGGCGACAAGAAGGACCACATCCTCCTCCACCTGGAAGAGATCGGCGCCGACACCCTGATGGAGAGGCTGCCCAGCATCGTCCATACGGCACGGCTGTTCGCCAACGTGGACGCCACGAAGGAGCCGATCCCGGTCGTGCCCACCGTGCACTACTGCATGGGCGGCATCCCGACCAACCTGCACGCCGAAGTGGTCAACCCCACCAAGGACGACGTGAACCGGGTCGTCCCCGGCCTCATGGCGATCGGGGAGGCCGCCTGCGTGTCCGTCCACGGCGCGAACCGGCTTGGCACCAACAGCCTGCTCGACCTGATCGTGTTCGGCCGCGCCGCCGCCATGCGCGCCGCGGAGGTCGTCAAGCGGGACCAGTCCGTGGCCCAGGCCTCCTCCCATGCCGAGGACCAGGCCCTGAGCCGCCTGGACGCCATCCGCTTCCAGTCCGGCGGCCGTATGCCGGGCGAGGTGAGGACCGACATCCAGACCGCGATGCAGGAGAACTTCGGCGTGTTCCGGGTCGAGAAATCCATGAAGGACGGCATGGCGAAGCTCGACTCCTTGCAGGAAGAGATCGGCGGGATGACGTTCGACGGCGAGAGCCTGCTGTGGAACGTCGGCCTCGTATCGGCGCTCGAGGTGCACAACCTCGCCGACCAGGCCGCCGTCCTGGCAGCCTCGGCGCTCAACCGGACGGAGTCGCGCGGCGCGCACATCCGCGACGATTGCCCGGAGCGGGACGATGCGAACTGGCTGAAGCACACGGTTGCCTGGCGGGGCGGTGACGGGGCCGTGACGCTCGGTGAGCGGCCGGTCCGGCTCAACACCTTGTCGAAGGACACGCCCAGCATCCCGCCGGGCAAGCGCATCATCTGAAACACGTTCCGAAGGGTCGTCGTCATGGCCGAGTTCACGCTGCCAGCCAACTCGAAGGTCGGAAAGGGCCGCCTTTGGGCCGCCAACAAAGACGCGAAGCGGATAAAGACGTTCAGCATCTACCGTTGGGACCCGGCGTCTGGCCGCAACCCCGCGATGGACACGTTCGAGGTCGATCTCGACGCCTGCGGTCCCATGGTCCTCGATGCCCTCATCAAGATCACCGACGACATCGACCCTTCGCTCGCGTTCCGGCGGTCATGCCGGGAAGGCGTGTGCGGGTCCTGCTCGATGAACATCGACGGGGTGAACACGCTGGCCTGCCTGACGCACATCGAAGACCTCAAGAAGCCAGTGACCCGCATCTCCCCGCTGCCGCACATGAGCGTGCTCCGCGACCTGATCCCCGACCTCACGGGCCTGTACGCCCAGTATGAGCTGATCGAGCCGTGGCTGAAGAACGACCAGCCCCCGCCGGACCGCGAGCGCCGGCAGGCGCCCGAGGACCGTGCCAAGATCGACGGGATGTGGGAGTGCATCCTCTGCTTCTGCTGCTCCACCTCATGCCCGAGCTATTGGTGGAACCAGGACAAGTACCTCAGCCCTTCCATCCTGCTGCAGGCCCAACGCTGGATCAGCGACAGCCGCGACAACCATACGGGCGACCGCCTGGACCAGCTCGAGGACCCGTTCCGGCTCTACCGCTGCCACACCATCATGAACTGCACCAAGTCGTGCCCGAAGGGCCTCAATCCCGCCAAGGCGATCTCGATGACCAAGCGGCAGATGCTGGAACGTGGCTGACCAGGCCCAGGTCTCCGGGACCAGCCCGGCGCCTGGATGGAGCGGCTTTGCCTGACGCCAACGGCCTTATGTCGGGATACAGCCGTTGGAGCGGGAGGCTCGCGGGCTAAGCAACCTTGTGCAGGTTGGGACACGCATGCTCAGGATTGTAGGGCGGATCAGCGGAGCGCCATCCGCCTTCCGTCCGCACCGCCCGGTGGCGCATGGCGCTCCGCTTATGCGCCCTACGTGTCCTGGCGCGAGCGCCCCCTGACATCCTGACGTCCTCCGTAAGCAGGCCGATGCCACCGCCGTGGTCCTGAGCTATCGTGCAGGAGCGCGGCAGCCCGCCGGGCCATGACGGAGGCACTGGACCATGCCCGACACCCCCCTGCACCGGCGCAAGACGCCGGAAGACCTCCGCAGCCGCCGCTGGTTCGGCCCGGCGGACCTGCGCTCCTTCGGCCATCGCAGCCGCGCCATGCAGATGGGCTACGCGCCGGAGGAATGGACGGGCAAGCCGGTGATCGCCATCCTCAACACCTGGTCCGACCTGCAGCCCTGCCACACCCACTTCAAGACGCGGGTGGACGACGTGAAGCGCGGCGTGCTGATGGCCGGCGGCTTCCCGGTGGAGCTGCCGGCGCTGTCGGTGTCCGAGAGCTACGTCAAGCCGACGACGATGATGTACCGCAACATGCTTGCCATGGAGACGGAGGAGCTGCTGCGCTCCCACCCGGTGGACGGCGCGGTGCTGATGGGCGGCTGCGACAAGACGACGCCTGCGCTGCTGCTGGGCGCCATCAGCATGGGCATCCCGGCGGTGTTCGTGCCCGCCGGGCCGATGCTGCGCGGCAACTGGCAGGGCCGGGTGCTGGGCAGCGGGTCCGACAGTTGGAAGTACTGGGACGAGCTGCGGGCGGGGAAGATCACCGAGGGGGACTGGCTGGGCGTGGAGGGCGGCATCGCGCGCTCCTACGGCACCTGCATGACCATGGGCACCGCCTCCACCATGACGGCCATCGCCGAGGCCTGCGGCATGGTGCTGCCGGGCGGGTCGAGCATCCCGGCAGCGGACGCCGGGCACATCCGGCTGGCCAGCGAGAGCGGGCGGCGCATCGTCGATATGGTGTGGGAGGACCTGGCGCCCCGGCGCATCCTGACCCGGGCAGCCTTCGAGAACGCGATTGCCGTCGCCATGGCGATGGGCTGCTCCACCAACGCCATCATCCACCTGATCGCCATGGCCCGCCGCGCCGGGCAGGACATCGGGCTGGACGACTTCGAACGGTTCAGCCGCCGCGTGCCGGTGATCGCCAACGTGCGGCCGTCCGGCGACCAATATTTGATGGAGGACTTCTTTTACGCCGGCGGCATCCGTGCGCTGATGCACGCCATCCGCGAGCACCTGGACCTGACCTGCCTGACTGTCACCGGACGCACGCTGGGCGAGAACATCGAAGGGGCGCGCACCTTCAACGACGACGTGATCCGCCCCGTGGGCCGCCCGATCTACGGGGAGGGGTCCTTGGCGGTGCTGCGCGGCAACCTCGCGCCGGACGGCTGCGTGATCAAGCCGGCGGCGATGGACCAGCGGTTCCTCAAGCACTCCGGCCCGGCGCTGGTGTTCGACGACTACCCCAGCATGAAGGCCGCCATCGACGACGAGAGCCTCGATGTGACGCCCGACCATGTGCTGGTGCTGCGCAACGCCGGGCCGCAGGGCGGGCCGGGGATGCCGGAATGGGGGATGCTGCCGATGCCCAAGCGCCTGCTGAAGGAAGGGCACCGCGACATGCTGCGCCTGTCCGACGCGCGCATGTCCGGCACCAGCTACGGCGCCTGCGTGCTGCACGTCGCCCCGGAGGCCTGGGTGGGCGGGCCGCTGGCTTTGCTGCGCACGGGCGACATCGTCCGCATCGACGTGGACGCCCGCAGCATCAACATGGACGTGCCGGAGGCGGAGCTGGCC
>CAXTTB010000142.1:0-8117 GCA_964246905.1 uncultured Acetobacteraceae bacterium
TGGAGGAGCTGTGGCGCCTGTCGCCCGAGCCGGTGCTGTGCTTCGACGGCGACGCCGCTGGGGCGCGCGCCGCCGCCCGGGCGGCCGAGCTGTGCCTGCCGCTACTGACGCCCGAGCGCAGCCTCAAGCTGGCGGCGCTGCCGGGCGGCGAGGACCCGGACACGCTGATCCGCAAGCGCGGCCCGGCGGCGTTCCAGGAGATCCTGCGCGGCGCCCGCCCGTTGTCGGAGGCGCTGTTCGACTTCGTGCGCGAGCAGGGCGGCGGCGACACGCCGGAGCAGCGCGCGGCGCTGCGCGCCCGGCTGGTCGCGGTGGCGGGACGCATCGCCGACCGCTCGCTCGCCGCCGAGTACCGCAATGCCTTGCTGGATCGGTTCTACGCCAGCCGCAAGCGCCCCGGCAAAGCCGTCCCGTCCAAGGCCCGGCCGACGCGCACGCCCTCCACCCTGGACGCGACGCAGGCCGAGCGCGGGCGGTGCCTCGTGGCGATCCTGCTGCGCCACCCGGACCTGCTGCGCGACACCGAGGAAGCCTTTGCGGCCCTGGCGCTTTCGCCTGCCATGGGGCGGTTGCGCGACGCGATCCTGCACGCTTCCGAACGGAATGTGCTTGATTCCGCAGCCTTGCTGTCCCACCTGAACGCATCTGGTGCAACGGAGGAGACGGCCCAGGCCTTGTCGTCGGCGCCCTATCCCCTGCCGGCCTGCGCCCATGCCGAGGCGATGCCCGCGGAGGCGGAGGCCGGCTGGTGGCATATCTTCGGACTGATGCACCGCGCGCGGCTGGAGGAGGAGGTGGCGGCTGCGGGCCGGGCTTTCATCCTCCAACCGGACGAGGCGACGCAGCGCCGCCTGATCGCGCTCTGCGCCGCACGAGACGCGCTGTCCGCGCCCGAGCAGGGCGCGGAGGCTGAACCCTGATGTGCCGCCCGGGACGCCGGGCCGCACGCATTTTTGGAGTGCCCTGATCCATGGCGACCAAGCAAGCCGCGACCGCCGACGCAGCGCCCGCCGACCAGGACGGCGACACCACGCTGCTCGACACCAACGCGGTCGCCGTCAAGCGCCTGATCGCCAAGGGCCGCGAGCGCGGCTACATCACCTTCGACGAGCTGAACGCCGTGCTGCCGTCCGACCAGAACAGCTCGGAGCAGATCGAGGACGTGATGGCGATGCTCAGCGAAATGGGCATCCAGGTGGTCGAGAGCGAGGAGGCCGAGGACCCGGAAGCCCCGGCCAAGGCCGACAAGGCGGACAGCGAGGACGAGAAGGAAGCCGACGAGCCGACCGGCAACGTCGATGAGGCGAACCTCGGCCGCACCGACGACCCGGTGCGGATGTACCTGCGCGAGATGGGCAGCGTCGAGCTGCTGTCGCGCGAGGGCGAGATCGCCATCGCCAAGCGCATCGAGGCCGGGCGCGACATGATGATCGGCGGCCTGTGCGAAAGCCCGCTGACCTTCCGCGCCATCATCACCTGGCACGAGAGCCTCAAGGCCGGGCGCATGTTGCTGCGCGACATCGTCGATCTGGAAGCGACGCAGGGCGGCCCCAAGGAGGCGGCGCCCGGCGAGCCGGCCGAGCCGGAGGCCGTCGCCGAGGCGTTCGAGCCGGCCGAGGACCTGGACGAGGACGCGGAGGGCGAGGGTCCCGGCATGTCGCTCTCGGCCCTGGAAGAGAAGCTCAAGCCCGAGGTGCTGGCGAACTTCGAGGAGATCGAGGATCTCTACAAGAAGCTGCACAAGGTGCAGGCCAAGCGGCTGGAGACGATCACCGCCGGGGAGGAGATGAACCTCCGGTCCGAGCACACCTACGAGAAGCAGCGGGACGAGCTGGTCGGCCGGGTCGAGCAGGTGCGGCTGCACAACAACCGGATCGAGGAGCTGGTGGTCCAGCTCAAGCAGATCAGCCAGCGGCTGAACGGGCTGGAAGGCCAGTTGCTCCGCATGGCGGAGGCGGCGAAGGTCGGGCGGGACGAGTTCCTGCGCGAGTACCGCGGCTGCGAGCTGGACCCGAACTGGCTGGAGCGCGTCGGCGCGCTGCCCGGCAAGCACTGGAAGGGCTTCGTCACCCGGCACATCGACGGGGTGCAGGAGGTCCGCGCCAAGATCGGCGTGGTGGCGTCGGAGGCCGGGCTGCCGATCAGCGAGTTCCGCCGGGTGTACGCGACGGTGAGCCGCGGGGAGCGGGACAGCGCGCGGGCCAAGAAGGAGATGATCGAGGCGAACCTGCGCCTGGTGATCTCGATTGCCAAGAAGTACACCAACCGCGGCTTGCAGTTCCTGGATTTGATCCAGGAAGGCAACATCGGGCTGATGAAGGCGGTCGATAAGTTCGAGTACCGCCGCGGCTACAAGTTCAGCACCTACGCGACGTGGTGGATCCGGCAGGCGATCACCCGCAGCATCGCCGACCAGGCGCGCACCATCCGCATCCCGGTGCACATGATCGAGACCATCAACAAGCTGGTCCGCACCAGCCGGCAGATGCTGCACGAGATCGGGCGCGAGCCGGCGCCGGAGGAGCTGGCGGAGAAGCTGGGGATGCCGCTGGAGAAGGTCCGCAAGGTGCTGAAGATCGCCAAGGAGCCGATCAGCCTGGAGACGCCCATCGGCGACGAGGAGGACAGCCACCTCGGCGACTTCATCGAGGACAAGGCGGCGGTGATCCCGCTCGACGCCGCGATCCAGGCCAACCTGCGCGAAGCGACCACGCGGGTGCTGAGCAGCCTGACGCCGCGCGAGGAGCGGGTGCTGCGGATGCGCTTCGGCATCGGCATGAACACCGACCACACGCTGGAGGAGGTCGGCCAGCAGTTCAACGTGACCCGCGAGCGCATCCGCCAGATCGAGGCCAAGGCGCTGCGCAAGCTCAAGCACCCGAGCCGCAGCCGCAAGCTGCGCAGCTTCCTCGACGATTGAGCGGAGGCCGGGTCTTGCAGCCGACCAGCCAGGCGGTCGTCACCGTCACGTTCCTCCGCATGGACCAGCGCCCGTCCGACCCGCCCCGGCGGCTGCCGGACACATGCAGCCTGGTGACGCTCGATGCCTGCACCGTGCCGTTCTACCGCTACCTCTACGGCACGGTCGGCGCCCCTTACCTCTGGTGGCTGCGCCGCTCGCTGTCCGACGCGGTGCTGGAGGACCTGCTGCGCGACCCGGCGGTGTCCATCACCGTGCTCTACCGGGGCGGCGAACCCGCTGGGTTCTTCGAGCTGGACCGGCGGCAAAGCCCGGCGGTCAACCTCAGCTACTTCGGCCTGACGCCGGATGCCACCGGGCTGGGCCTCGGCACCGCGTTCCTGCGCGCGGCCATCGACGCCGCCTTTGCCGGGGGCGCGCGGGCGCTGACGGTGAACACCTGCACCGCCGACCACCCGCGGGCACTGCCGGGCTACCTGCGCGCCGGGTTCCGTCCGTTGCGGGCGGTGCGGGAGGTATGGGACGTGCCGAACCAGCTTGGCCTGTCTATCCCCGAGCGCCTGCGGGTTTAAGGCCCGCGGGGCGTGGGGCGGCATCCATCCCAGCCGACGCCTGCCTTGCCCGGAAGCGGCCGAGGCAGCATAAAGGCGGCTCTACCCTCCATCGCCGGGAGCCTCGCCATTCACACGCTCGCCCGCTCCCTCCTCGCCTTCCTGCTCCTCGTGTCCAGTGCGTCGGCCGAAACCTTGGCGCTGCCGGACCGGCTGGTCGCGCTCAGCTCGCAGCAGGGCGAGGACTACCTGCTCGAATCCAAGGAGATCGAGAGCTACGTCCCGATCAGCGTCCATTTCGAGACGCAGCGGACGCAGGCGTATTGCGGGGTGGCCAGCATGGTCATGACGCTCAACACCCTCAAGGTGCCGGCGCCGACGAGTCCCGAATACAAGCCTTACGCCATGTTCACCCAGGACAACCTGCTCGACGACGGGACGGACGCCATCCTGCCCCGCGCCACCCTCGCCCGGCAGGGCATGACGCTCGACCAGCTCGGCGGCCTGCTCGCCCTGCACCCGGTTGCGGTGGAGGTCCACCACGCCGAACCGGGCGGCCTCGATGCGTTCCGCAAGGCCGCCAGCGCCTCCCTCGCCGCCCGGCATGTGGTCGTCGTCAACTACCTGCGCGCGGCCCTTGGGCAGGAGCGCGGAGGCCACATCTCGCCGCTCGCCGCCTACGACGCGCAGTCCGACCGTTTCCTGATCCTGGACGTGGCGCGCTACAAGTACCCGCCGGTCTGGGTGACGGCGTCCGACCTGTTCGACGCCATGAACACGGCCGATGCGGACAACGGCGGCAAGACGCGCGGCTACGTCCTGGTCGCGGCACGCTGACCGGCCTGCCGCGCCGCCGACGTGCCCGAGAGGTGAGGCGCGCGATCCTCGCAGCAGTGCTGCTCGCGGCACAGCCCGCCTGGGCGGAGCTTCCCAGCCCGCTTAAGGTCGGCGTGCTGAACGACCAGTCCGGCCCGTTCGGCGACCAGTCCGGACGCGGCTCCGTGGTCGCGGCGCAGCTCGCGGCCGAGGACTTCATGCGCGAGGCGCCGGGCGTGCGCGTCGAGGTCGTCTATGGCGACCACCAGAACAAGCCGGACATCGGCAGCGCCATCGTGCGGTCCTGGGTGGACCGGGAGGGTGTCGTGGCGGTGGCGGACGCGGTGAACTCCTCCGTGGCCCTCGCGGTCAACGACGTGCTGCGGCAGCGGCACCGGGCCTTCATCGCCGCCAACGTCGGCACCTCCGACCTCACGGGCAAGTCCTGCGCGCCCACCACGGTGCAGTGGACCTTCGACACCTGGGCCTTCGGCAACAGCGCGGCGCGGGCGCTCAAGGACGTGGGGCCGTTCTTCTTCGTGGGCTTCGACTACGCGCTGGGCGCGGCGCTGGAGCGGGACACGGCGGAGGCGCTGACCCGGCTCGGCGGCACGGTCGTCGGGTCGGTGCGGCACCCGCTGGGCACCACGGACTTCTCCTCGTACTTGCTCCAGGCGCAGTCGTCCGGGGCGAAGGTGGTGGCCTTCGCCTCCACGGGCCTCGACTTCATCAACGCGGCTAAGCAGGCGGCCGAGTTCGGCGTGACGCGGACCCAGACGCTGGCCGGGCTGTTCACCCAGATCACCGACGTGGATGCGCTGGGGACGGAGGCGGCGCAGGGCCTGCTGCTGACCGAGGCGTTCTACTGGGACCTCAACGACGCCACCCGCGCCTTTGCCCGGCGCTTCGCCGAGCGGATGCCCGGGCGCGTGCCGACCGAGAACCAGGCCGGCGTCTATTCCTCCGTCCTGGCCTACCTGCGCGCCGCGAAGCGTGCCGACACCATCGAGGGCGAGCGGGTGGTCGAGGCGATGCGCCAGGCGCCCATCGAGGACCCGCTGTTCGGCACCGTCACGGTGCGTGCCGACGGGCGGGCGGTGCACGCGATGTACGTGTTCCGCGTCAAGCGGCCCGCGGAGTCCGCCTCGCGCTGGGACCTCTACACGCTGGTGTCCACCATCCCGCCCGAGCTGGCGTTCCGGCCGATGGGGCAGGGCGGCTGCCCTTTGGTCGCACAGGATGGAATGGCGAAGGATGGGGCGAAGTAGCCTGCAACCGTTGGCCCGCCTGATCGTTCCCCGTCCTGAACGGCAGCCGGGGCATGGGGCCGCGGCGCCCAGGCGGGGTTGACGGGCGCGATGCTGGGCAGGGTTTGGGCGATGCTGCAGGAAACCGTGGCCGACTACATCGAGGACGAGGCGCTGAGCCGCGGGGCGGCCATCGCCTACTACACCATCTTCTCCATCGCCCCGATCCTGGTCATCTGCATCGCGATCGCCGGGCTGGTGTTCGGGGAGGAGGCGGCGCAGGGCGCCATGGTCGGGCAGTTGCGCGGCATGATGGGCGACCAGGCGGCGGAGGCGGTGCAGGCCATGATCGCCAGCGCCGGCAACAAGTCGAGCGGCATCTGGGCCACCGTGATCGGCGTCGCCACCCTGCTGGTGACGGCGACCGGGGTGTTCGGCGAGATGCAGGCGTCGCTGAACCTGATCTGGAAGGCGCAGGCGGCGACCGGCGTGACCGGCTTCTTGAAGGCGCGGGCGGCGGGCCTTGGGCTGGTGGCGACGCTCGGCTTCCTGCTGCTGGTGTCGCTGGTGGTCAGCGCGGCCCTGACGGCGCTTGGCAGCACCTTGAACCGAATCATCCCGGGGGCTGAGACGCTGCTGCACCTCGCCAACTTCGTGGTGTCGTTCCTGATGGTCTCGGCGCTGTTCGCCGCGATATACAAGATCCTGCCGGACCGCCGGCTGCGCTGGAAGGACGTGGGGGTGGGCGCGGTGGCGACAGCCTTCCTGTTCACGGTCGGTAAGACGCTGATCGGCCTGTATATCGGCAGCAGCTCGGTTGCCAGCAGCTACGGCGCAGCGGGCGCCTTGGTGGTCCTGCTGCTGTGGATCTACTACTCGTCGCAGATCTTCCTGCTGGGGGCGGAGTTCACCAAGGTCTGGGCGAGCCATCATGGCAGCGCCGAGGCCTTCGCCGCCCGCAAGGACCCGGCCGACGCCGCCCCCTCCGTGCCGCCGCCGTCGCCGGTGCAGGCGGTGATCGCCCATTCCGCCGCGCGCCGGGTGCCGATCGGGCTGTTTGACATCGCGGCATTGGGCACGCTGCTGCTGGTGGCGCTACGGGGGCAGCGGCGCTGAGGGCCTTGGCAGGCCGAGGTCCGTGGCCTGCCGGGACCCTATGCAACGGCGTTTTGCCGAAACTATGATGCGGCAAGGTACAAAGCGTAGGGTCCGCCCGTGCCGGAGCGGCGGCCTCGGCAGGGCGTAAAGGTTGGGTGCATGACGTCAAGGCTTCCGGCACGGGCGCCGGGATTGGACCTGGCGCGGGCGCTCGCCATCATTGCCGTGCTGGCCTGCCATCTCCTGGTCATCGTGCCGGTTTCGTCGCCGAGGCTCGCGGCGTTGCTGAGCTATGCCGGGGAGGCCGGGGTGAACCTGTTCTTCGCCCTGTCCGGCTTCCTGATCGGCCACATCGCCTTGCGCCGGGTGGGTTCCATGCGGGATGCCGGGCATTTCTGGACCCGGCGCTGGTTCCGCACCCTGCCGGCCGGCCTAGCGGTGGCCGGGCTGCTGCTCCCGTTGCTGCATCCGGCCATGCTCAATCTCCTCGCGACCATCACGTTCACCCGGGGGGATGATCCGTGACGCAGCTCACTCATCGTTCCTTCCCCATTACTGGAGCCTGATGATCGAGGAATGGTTCTACCTGCTGCTGCCTTTCCTCCTGCTTGCGATTGGCAGCCGCCGTCCCCGGCTGGCGTACCTCGTCCTGGCATGGGCCTGCCTTGCGCTGCTCCACGTCCTGGCCGCTACAGCTTTGCATCTCACCTACTCGCAGCAGGCAAGCCTGAACTGGATGCGGCTTGACGCCATCCTGGCCGGGGTCATCGCCGAGGCCGAGCACCTGCTCGGAGGAACGGTCGGGCGCTGCTGGTGCGCGGCCGGCTGGTGCGGGGTTGCGGGGTTGTTCGTGATGATGTTCCTGGCCGACCCGGCGCCGGTGTATGACCCGTCCCTGCTGATGGCACCGCCGCGGGGCATGGGAGACCTCGCCCACGCGGCCCAGGCGTCGTTGGTGCCCGCGCAGGCGTAAGCTGCGCGGTGCCGACAGCCGCTGCGGCCTGGTTATCCAAGCCTGCCTGAGCTGCCCGAAGCAGCCAACGTGCCATGACAAGCGTGGCCGCCGTTGTTTCCCGCCGTCGGCCCGTCGAGATCGACCAGATCGCAAATCTGGCCCAGCACGAAGCCCGGCGCGGTGGCGAGGCTGGTGCCGACCATCGTCCCGACCATCACGCCCAGCCCCAGCCGGCGCGCTTCGGCGACCATCAGCAGCCCCTCGGTCAGGCCGCCGCATTTGTCGAGCTTGATATTGACCACGTCGAACCGCCCCGGCGCGGTCGCCAGGTCGGCGAGCGACAACAGGCTCTCGTCGCCTGCGATCGGCACGGGCGACGCGAACCCGTCGAGGTCCGCCTCGCGCCCGCGCGCGAGCGGCTGTTCGAGCAGCGCCACGCGCTCGGCGACCAGCACCTCGACCAGCCGGGGCAGGTCGGCGATCGCGAAGCCCTGGTTGCCGTCCACCCCCAGCCAGACGTCGGCGCGCGC
>CAXTTB010000143.1:0-7836 GCA_964246905.1 uncultured Acetobacteraceae bacterium
GTGGGGGTGCTGTGGGCGCAGGGCACGCTCACCTTCGACGTGAACATGGTCATCCTGGTGTTCCTGATCGGCGGCATCGCGCTGCACGGCACGCCGGTCGCCTATGGCGAGGCGATGCGGAACGCCGCCCGGCAGACCGGCGGCATGATGCTGCAGTACCCGTTCTACGGCGGCATCATGGGCATCATGTCGGGCACCGGCCTGGCCGACACGATCTCCAAGGCGTTCGTCGTGGTGTCCAGCGCCCACACCCTGCCGTTCTGGAGCTACGTCTGCTCGCTCATCATCACCTTCTTCGTGCCGAGCGGCGGCGGGCACTGGGCGGTGCAGGGTCCGTTCGTGGTGCCGGCGGCGGCGACGCTGCACGCCTCCATGGCCGGGTCCACGATGGCGGTGGCGATGGGGGAGCAGGTCGCCAACATGCTGCAGCCGTTCTGGGCGCTGCCGGTGGTCGCCATGGCCGGCATCGGCATCCAGCGCGTGATGGGCTACACGGTCGTGACCTTCGTCGTCACCGGCCTCATCTACGCGCTGGCCCTGCTGCTGCTGGTCTAGGCGGTGGTCAGGGGATCATCCACGGGAACACGTACTGCTGCAGCACCACGAGGATGCCGAGCAGCAGGGTGAGCACGATGCTGTGCTTGAACGTGCGGGCGAACACCACGCCTTCCTGGCCCTTGAGGTCGGTGACGGACACGCCCGTCGCGATGTTCTGCGGCGAGATCATCTTGCCCATCACGCCGCCCGAGGAGTTGGTGGCGGCGATCAGCACCGGGTTCAGCCCGAGCTGGTTGGCCGCCACCACCTGCAGGTTGCCGAACAGCGCGTTGCCCGACGTGTCGCTGCCCGACAGGAACACCGCGACCCAGCCGAGGAACGGCGACAGCAGCGGGAACAGGATGCCGACGGAGGCGACGCCCAAGCCCAGCGTGTAGTTCAGCCCGGAGTAGTTCATCAGGTAGGCGAGGCCCACGATCAGCGCCACCGTGAGGATGGCGATGCGGCTCTGCCGCCAGGTCTGGCCGATGCACTCGAAAAAACGCGCGGGGCCGACGCCGACCAGGCCCGCGGTGATGACCGCCGAGAGCAGGATGGCCGTGCCGGTCGCCAGCGGCTGGAAGGTCCAGACCGCGGCGTAGGGCTTGTCGTTGTACAGCGTGATCAGCACCTGGTTGTGCAGGCCGGGCCAGGGGATCGCCTGCTGGCCGATGGTGAAGACCTTGAAGTGGGTCCAGGCGATCACGACGACGGAGACCACGATCCAGGGCACCCAGCCCTGCCAGGCCGGCACCGTCGCGGCGGGACGCGCCTGCACCACCTCCGCCCCCACGCCGCGGGTGGCGAGGCCGGGCACCGTCAGGCCGGGGGCCGCCCGGCCAGGAGCCGCGGGGTTGGGAAGACGCATGGTGAACTCGGGCGAAACAGGCGGCGACCAGACGCGCAGGAAGGCGAGCGTCGCCACCAGCGCGATGAGCGAGGACAGCACGTCGGTCAGCGCGTAGTCGAGGTAGTTGGACGACACGAACTGCCCGAAGGCGAAGCTGCCGCCCGCCACCAGCAGCACCGGCCACAGCGCGCGGACCGACCGCATCCCGCCGTAGATCGCCATGACGTAGAACGGCAGCAGCATCGCCAGGAACGGCAACTGCCGCCCGATCATGGCGCCCAGCGTGACGGCCGGCAGCCCCGTCACCTGGCCCAGCACGGTGACGGGCGCGCCGAGCGCCCCGAAGGCGACCGGGGCGGTGTTGAAGATCAGCGTGAAGGTCAGCGCCTCCAGCGGCGGGAAGCCCACCAGGATCAGCAGCGCGCTGGTGATCGCGACCGGCGTGCCGAAGCCGGAGATGCCCTCCAGCAGGCAGCCGAAGCAGAAGCCGATCACCACCAGCACCACCCGGCGGTCGTTGGGCAGGTGCTCCACCACCCAGTCGCGGAACGCATCGAACCGTCCGGACACCACGGCGATGTTGTACAGCAGCAGCGCGTTGAACACGATCCACATGACCGGCCACAGCGCGAACACGGCGCCCGCCGCGACGCTGTTGAGCGCGAGGCCGGCCGGCAGGTCCCAGACCAGCACGGCGATCAAGAGGCCCACGACCAGCCCGCCCAGGGAAGCCTGCCACGCCGGGCGGCGCAGCACGCCCAGCATCACCAGCACGGTCACGATGGGCAGAGCCGCGACCACGAATGACAGCGGCAGGCTGTCCCCGACCGGCCTCAGCAGATGATGGAACACGAATTTCCCCCCAGATTTCTTTAGTCGCGCAACATTGGATGGGCACGCTGGCAAACGGCACGGCATAACGCAATGGGCGAATTGCGGCCTGGTGCCATCAGCCTGCGCCTTCTGCCACCGTCAGCGCCGCGTGCGCCAGGGCCAAACGGCTCAAGGCCTGCGGCATCCCGCCGGGGTCCGGGCCCGACTGCCCGTGCGGCAGACCAGCGGCGTAGGGCGGATCAGCGCAGCGTCATCCGCCGCAAGGCGGTCCTGGCCGTTGGCGGGAGGCGCTGACGCTTTCCCGCCCTACAAGCTGAGGCAGCCGTGCCAAGGGCACGATGCCCAAAGCGCGGCGCTCAGGGCAGGTGGTTGCCCTCCGTCACGCCGGACACCTCGCCGGTCACGAAGCTCGATGCCTGCGACGCCAGCAGGACATGGACCGGCGCCCGCTCCGCCGGCCGGCCCGGACGCCCGAGCGGCACGGCGGAGCCGAAGCCCGGGATCTTCTCCTGCGGCTGCCCACCGCTCGGCTGCAGCGGCGTCCACACCGGGCCAGGCGCCACCGCGTTGACCCGGATGCCCCGGGGCGCGGCCTGCTTGGCCAGCGCATGCGTGAAGGCGGTGATCGCCGCCTTGGTGGACGCATAGTCCAGCAGGGTCTGCGACGGCTGGCAGGACTGGATGGAGATCGTGTCGATGACCGTGGCGCCCGGCGGCATGTGCGGCAGCGCCGCCTTGCACAGCCAGGACATGGACTACCTTCGGCTACGGGTGCTGCGTCCTCCGGTCCTGCATCGCGTCTTGGTTCCTGGGTGGCGCGGTCATGCCCCGTCTCCGGCGTTGTGGATGGCAGCGGCAAGCAACGTCGCCTTTCGCCGCGGGTTTGCCGGAAAGAGCGGCCGGGGCCGCTCAACAAAGCATGGCCAAACTCACCCCCGGCTGTGGGCGTCACTCCACCCCGAGCAGGCCGAACTGCGAGCGGTCCAGGCGGAACCCCGATGCCTGGCCCGTCCTCTTGAATGCGTGGCGGTCAACGTAGAAGAAGCTGAACGCCGCCTGGGACACCACGGCGTAGTCATGCGCGAGCATGAAGGACCGGATCGCGCTGGAGACCGGCTTCGCCGAGCATCCGGCCTCGAACTGCTCGAAATCCTCGATGATCAGCATGGTCGGGCGGTGGCGCCGCCAGTCGAGGCTCTGGATCACCTCCAGGTCGCGGGCCTCGCAGTCAACGTTGAGCAGGTCAACCGGCCGGCCGCCGCAATGCCGCTCGAATACGTCGCTCAGCGGCACGCACTTGACGGCGACCTGCCCGACCTGATCGGCCCGCAGCTCGGCGGCGCGCTCCGCGTCGAAGGTGTTCTGCGCGCCGTCGCGGAACTTGTAGTACGTCAGCTCGCCGTCCCGGCTGGCGATCCCGAGGGTCAGGTGCGCGTCGCGCGGCCGTGCCCGGCGGAACGCCGGGGCGATGTCGGGATTGGGTTCCACCGTCAGGCCGCTCCAGCCTTTCAGGTAGAGCTTGTAGGTGTTCGAATGCATCTGCGGGTGGAAGGCGCCGACATCCACGTAGAAGCCCCTGCCCTGCGGACGCATGTGCGACATCAGCACGTCTTCCGCATACATCGCGAACGACACCGACTTGATCCGCCGCAGCACCGGGAACACGCCGCGCGCGCTGTTGCCCGTATCCATCAATCGGTCAAGAAGACCCATGCTGCCCTCGGCCTGTGTTGTCGTGCTGGCCCGCTCCGGCCCGCCGTCCGCGGCGTTTCCGGCGCTGCGTGGTTCGTGGCGATCCGGGGCGGTCCGTCAAAGCCGGGCGGAGATGCGGACCGGCAAGGCCTCGTAGCCCTTGACGAAGCTTGAATAAACCCGGCGCGGCTCGCCCACGACCTCGATGGCGGCGAATCGCGAGAGGATCTCCTCCCAGACCACGCGCAACTGCATCTCCGCCAGGCGCTCGCCGACGCAGCGGTGGATGCCGAAGCCGAACGACAGGTGCTTCTTGGGCTTGGCGCGGTCGATGATGAAGCGGTTGGCGTCGGGGATCGCGTCCTCGTCGCGGTTGCCGGACACGTACCACATCACCACGCGGTCGCCCTGGCGGATCTGCTGCCCGCCCAGCGCGATGTCCCGCGTCGCCGTGCGGCGCATGTGGGCGAGCGGCGTCTGCCAGCGGATGATCTCGGGCACCATGCTGGCGGTCAGGCCCGGGTCGGCGCGCAGCTTGGCGTACTGGTCCGGGTTCTGGTGCAGCGCCAGCAGCCCGCCGGTGATCGAGTTGCGCGTGGTGTCGTTGCCGCCGACGATCAGCAGGACGACGTTGCCGAGCAGCTCGCGCGGGTCCATCCGCCGGGTGGTGTCGGCATGGGCCAGCATGGAGACGAGGTCGGGCTTGGGGGCGGCGTTCACCCGCTCGTTCCACAGCCTGGTGAAATAGCCCAGGCATTCCATCAGCTCGGCCTGCCGCGCCTCGTCCGAGTCGATGACGCCGGCGCCCGGGATGGCGGTCGCCACGTCCGACCAGCGGGTCAGCTTGCGGCGGTCCTCCCAAGGGAAGTCGAACAGGATGGCGAGCATCTGCGTCGTCAGCTCGATGGACACGCGGCTCACCCAGTCGAAGGTTTCGCCGATCGGCAAGGCATCCAGCACGGCAGCCGCCCGGGCGCGGATCGACTGTTCCATTCCGGCCATGTTCGCGGGCGTGAACATCGGGCTGACCACGGCCCGCTGGCCGGTGTGCTTCGGCGGGTCCATGGCGATGAACATGGGCAGCGGGAAGTCCTTGAGCTGGTCCCGGATGGCGATGCCGCCCAGGCTCCAGTCCGAGGAGAACGCCTCATGCTCCGCCTCCACAGACAGGATGTCCCTGTACTTGGTGACGGACCAGTACGGCCCGAAGATGCTCTCGGGCGTGTGGTGCACTGGCGCCTCGGCGCGCAGCCGCTCGAAGTAGGGCCACATCGCGTCGGCCTGGAACAGCCTCGGATGACCAGGGTCCAGCTCCGCCAGCGGGAGGGTGTAGGCCTCCTCGGCGCTGTAGCTCCGGCCGGATTGCAGGGTCGTGTCCATCACCGTACTCCGCCGTTGCTTGCAGCCTTCGCATCATGCGGATTCGCCCGGCCCTGTCACGCGCATTCGTGGGACGGGTGTGACCCCCGTCACTGCGTCCGTGGCGGACTGCCGGAGTCGCGGCCCGGAGACGCCAGCCGCCCTGTGCCCATGCGTTGCGCGATTGCACCGAATCCTGCACGGCATCGTGACCTGTTTTGTGCAGGGCGGGCGTCCGGTCCAGGGAAACCAGCCCAAGCTGTCACGTTCCAGCAACACGCGGCATGGTACGTAAATTGCACCATCATTTCGCCATACGTTTCTCAATACGTTTGAAAACGCGGTTTGCTATAATCGGGACGAGCAGGTTTCGCGTGCGTTCGAGGCCGGGAGGGGGTTAGCGTCGCCAGGCCAGGAAGGCCGCCGTCGCTTGCCGGGGTGGAAAGACCGCCCAACTGTGTTCTAGCCGCGTGTATCTGCTGGCGGCTGAGCCAGGCGCTTTGTTCGTCGGCCCGGCCCCTTTGGGGAGTTTCATGATGCTGCAAAACGACATATTTTCCCTGCATGCCGCCCTTCGCGACCAGCGTCGGGAGGAAGAGTTCAGCCTCGCCGACTACCTTTCGGCGTGCCGCGACGACCCTGCCTGCTACGCCAGCCCGGCCGAGCGGATGCTGCGCGCCATCGGCGAGGCGGAACTGGTGGACACGTCGCGCACGCCGCGGCTCGGCCGCATCTTCCTCAACCGCACGGTCCGAGTCTATCCGGCCTTCTCCGAGTTCCACGGCATGGAGGAGACGATCGAGCGCATCGTCGGCTTCTTCCGGCACGCGGCGCAGGGGCTGGAGGAGCGCAAGCAGGTGCTCTACCTGCTGGGGCCGGTCGGCGGCGGCAAGTCCTCCCTGGGCGAGCGGCTCAAGGCGCTGATGGAGCAGGAGCCGATCTACGTGCTCAAGGCCGGCAACGAGCTCAGCCCGGTGTTCGAAAGCCCGCTCGGCCTGTTCGACCCGGACACCATGGCCGACACGCTGCAGGAGCGTTACGGCATCCCGCGGCGGGTGCTGACCGGCATCGCCAGCCCCTGGGCGCTGAAGCGCCTGGAGGAATGGGACGGCGACATCTCGCGCTTCCGCGTGGTCAAGATCTACCCGTCGCGCCGCAAGCAGATCGCCATCGCCAAGACCGAACCCGGCGACGACAACAACCAGGACATCTCCGCCCTGGTCGGCAAGGTCGACATCCGCAAGCTCGAGAACTTCAGCCAGAACGACCCCGACGCCTACGGCTTCTCCGGCGGGCTGAACCGCGCCAACCAGGGCATCCTCGAGTTCGTCGAGATGTTCAAGGCGCCGATCAAGATGCTGCACCCGCTGCTGACCGCCACCCAGGAGGGCAACTACCTCGGCACCGAGAACATCGGCGCGATCCCGTTCCAGGGCATCCTGCTGGCGCACTCCAACGAGGCGGAGTGGCAGAGCTTCCGCAACAACCGCACCAACGAGGCGTTCCTCGACCGCGTGTCGGTGGTCAAGGTGCCGTACTGCCTGCGGGTGACGGAGGAAGGCAAGATCTACGAGAAGCTGATCAGCGGCTCCGCCCTGGCTGAGGCGCCCTGCGCGCCGCACACGCTGGAGATGCTGGCGCGCTTCGCCGTGCTGTCCCGCCTCAAGCCGCACGCCAACTCCCGCCCCTTCGCCAAGATGCGGGTGTATGACGGGGAGAACATCCGGGAGACCGACCCCAAGGTCCGCACCATGCAGGAGTACCGCGACAACGCGGGCGTGGACGAGGGCATGGACGGCATCTCCACCCGCTTCGCCTACAAGGTGCTGTCGGCCACCTTCAACCACTCGTCGGCGGAGGTGTCGGCCGACCCGGTGCACCTGATGTATGTGCTGGAGCAGGCGATCCGCCGCGAGCAGTTCCCGCCGGAGACGGAGGCCGCCTACCTCGCCACCATCAAGTCGGAGCTGGCGTCCCGCTACGCCGAGTTCATCGGCAACGAGATCCAGAAGGCCTACCTGGAAAGCTACGGCGACTACGGCCAGAACCTGTTCGACCGCTACCTCGACTACGCCGACGCCTGGATCGAGGACCAGGACTTCAAGGACCCCGACACCGGGCAGATGCTCAACCGCGACCTGCTGAACGCCGAGCTGACCAAGATCGAGAAGCCCGCCGGCATCGCCAACCCCAAGGACTTCCGCAACGAGGTGGTGAAGTTCGCGCTCCGCAACCGGGCGTCCAACGGCGGGCGCAACCCGTCCTGGACCTCCTACGAGAAGATCCGCGACGTGATCGAGAAGCGGATGTTCTCCCAGGTCGAGGACCTGCTGCCGGTCATCAGCTTCGGCTCCAAGAAGGACGGGGAAACCGAGAAGAAGCACAACGACTTCGTCATGCGGATGGTGTCGCGCAACTATACGGAGCGCCAGGTGCGCCGTCTGGTCGAGTGGTACATGCGCTTCAAGCAATCGGCCTGAGCGGAGAGATCTTGGATATCATCGACCGGCGTCCCAACCCGCACGGCAAGAACCTGGAGAACCGGCAGCGCGTGCTGGCCCGGG
>CAXTTB010000143.1:7846-8112 GCA_964246905.1 uncultured Acetobacteraceae bacterium
ACACCGGGGCCACCCGGCCGCGGGGGGGGGCCGGGGGGGGGGGGGCGGCCCCCGGGCCCGCCCGGGCGGCCGTCGCCCAGGGCACGCTGCGGGAGACCGGGCATGGGGAAGCCGTCACCATCCCCTCCGACGTGCTGCACGAACCCTCCTTCCACACCGTCTTCACCAGCGGCGAGCGGCAGGTCATCCTGTCGGGCAACAAGGAGTTCTCGACCGGCGACCGCCTGGCCCGCCCGCGCGGCGGCGGGGGCGGCAGCGGCAACGGG
>CAXTTB010000144.1:0-8087 GCA_964246905.1 uncultured Acetobacteraceae bacterium
TCTATAGCCTGATCGTATAATCATCTATGGTGCGTCTTAGCCGCGATGACGCCAAGGAGTGCGCCTTGGCCGGATTGCAGCACATGGCCATGAGCGAGCGGTATCCAGAAAAACTCGAAGCGCGTGGGGGGGCGCCTGCCATCATGATCCTCAGTGCCGATCCATCGCTCGCCGATGTTGGGAGGAGCCGAAGCAAGGAAGAAAAACCGTTCCTGCACTTCGTCCCGATAGGGCGAGATGTCATAGAAGCCCTGCCCCAGGCAGGCATTGATGGTGAAACCTGTCTGGCCCGTCTCCTCCTCCAGTTCCCGCAAAGCTGCTGCTGCCCTGTCCTCTCCATCGCGGATGCCGCCGGCTGGCACCTGCAAGCCAACCTCGTCTGCTGAACAATCCAGGTGCCGCATGACAAGAAGGCGTTCTTGCCGGACGCAGTAAACCACCACTTTCCGCGTCAGCCGCTTCAAGCTTCCTGCTCCATTCATGGCTGTCCTTTGTAATGCATCGCGTCAGTGTTGTAGAGCCGCGAGGGGGCGGGAGTGGGTAACCATTCGCCGGATAGGGTGGACGACCAGGTAATGCAAAACCGATGGCACCCGGAAACAGTCGGCCAGCTTGCCGGCGGCAATCGCCGTCGCTCACTCGCCGCCTATGGAGAACGGGTGGCCACTAAGCTTCGCATCGCGGGTCAGCAGATGCATCCCCTCTTCTTGCGCCTGCACAAGCAGCAACTCGTCGAACGGGTCCTTGTGTCCAAGCGGCTGTGCAAGCCCAGCGGCGGCATGGCGGGCGGTGAGCGGCAGCAGTTCCCAAGCGATGGCCTCAGCGAACGCCACCACGGCGGTCGGGTTGATGGGACCCTTCCGCGTACCGGAGATGTGGAAGCTGTGCCACTTCAGCCTGAGTTCCCAAATGGCCACAGCCGAGAGCACAATCTGCGTGCCGGCTCCCGCCATCCGTTTGCGCTCGGCGTCCGTCAGCGCGTCAGGGTCCAGCGCCGCCCAGACGGCGATGTGCGTGTCGAGCAGCAGCCTCAATCCGGCAGGCCAAGCACGCGCCGGCTGAAGGCCGGGTCGTCGAAATCGGGCGGTGAACTCACCTTGAGGCCATCGAGCCCGAGTTTGCGGCGGACGATGGCCGCTTGGTCGAAGTCCATGCCGGGCGCCCTATGCACCGGAACCAGTTCGACGAAGGGGCGGCCATGCTTGGTCACGACGACGCGCTCGCCACGCGCCGCGGCGGCGGCGGCCTCGGCGAAGCGGGCTTTCACCTCGCGTATTGAAAGCTCCATGGCCATTCTCCAACCGTGTCGATGCTTTGAACAGACCGGCACGCCAGTTTAGCACGGCCAAGATTTGTGGTCACTGCGTGACCATGCGGCCCACGCCGGGCCGGCGGTTACAGCCCGAGGCGCTGGACGTCCTGTTCGTAACGCTTCACCAGTTCCAACGTCATCTCATGAAGTTCCTGGCGCAGCCGGGCCGGCGCCACCGCGATGACGCCTCCGTTTGGTTCATCCAGGCCCGGAGTCCACCGTGCATCAAGCGGACTCCTTGCTTGCCGGTTCAGGTGCAGCCTAAACGCCCGTTGCTGGTTGAGTGCGGCTGCTTCTTCTTGCGCGAAAAGCCTGACCCCGAGCGGCAACGGCATATCCGGCGGCCAAGGGACCGAAGCCGTGTAGGCGACCAAGGCAAGCGGCGGACGCACCGCGAGGCACTGGCAGACATGCAAAAGCCCCGGCTGGCGGGGCTTTTCTGTCGTCGGGAACAGGATTTCGACGAACGCGCCTTCCGAAATTACCGGGCGTTATTCAGCATCGAGAACGGCGAACAGCTTGTCCATCAGCGTTGACCGTTCGGCATAGCGTTCATGCGATTCGCCCTCGGTCCTCATCAGCGCGCCGGGAGGGAGCGCGGCGGCTTCCTGCGGGACGAACATGGTGATCACGCGGGCAGCCTCCTCCTTGGCCTCCATATCCCGCAGCAGGGCCGTTTCGACGTAGTTGGTCGGCGTGCGGTTCTCCGCCTGGGCGAGAAGTTCGAGCCGCCTGAACTTCGCCGGGTCGAGGCGAAGAGTGATGGCCTGCTTGGCTGCTCCCTTGTCGGGAAAGCCTATCTGGTTACGCGATCGCTTCTGAGCCTTTGCCATAGCGGCTACATGCAGCTCAAAGATGCTTTTTGCAGCTTCTGTGGCTCTACACCATCAACGCTCCTTCACATAAGGCACCCCGCTCGCCCGCGGCGGCACGCTCCGCCCCACGAACCCGGCCAGCAGCACGACCGTCAGCCCATACGGCAGCGCCTGCAGCGCCTGCACCGGGAACTGGCCGATCCCCGGCACCGCCACCCCCTGCAGCCGGATCGCCGCCGCGTCCAGCAGCCCGAACCCCAGGCAGGCCAGCAGGATCGGCCAGGGCCGCCAGCCGCCCAGGATCATCGCCGCCAGCGCGATGAAGCCGCGCCCGGCGATCATGTCGCGCTGGAACCCCGCCCCTTGCGACACGGCAATCGACGCTCCGGCGATCCCGCACAGCACGGAGGCGATCAGCACCGCGGCGTAGCGGAGGCGGGCCACGGACACGCCCGCCGTGTCGGCGGCGGCCGGGTGCTCCCCGCAGGCGCGCAGCCGCAAGCCGAAGCGGGTATGGCCCAAGACGTAGGCGCTGACCGGCACCAGCGCGAAGGCCAGGTATGCCAGCACGGTCTGCCCACCCAGCAGCGTGCCGTAGATCCGCCCCAGCACCGGGACGCCCGCCAGCGCCTCCGTCCCCGGCAGCACCATGGGCAGGAAACGGGCGCCGGGCGGCAGCGGCGGCGTCTGCCCGCCCTGGCGGAACCACGCCACCGCGAGCGTCGCCGTGAGGCCGGAGGCGATGATGTTGATCGCCATGCCGGACACCACCTGGCTGCCGTTCAGCGTGACGCTGGCATAGGCGTGCGCCAGCCCGAGCACGCACGCCGCCCCGATGCCTGCCAGCAGGCCCGGCACGGCGTGGCCCGTCACCGCGGCCACCGCGGCGGCGGCGAATGCGCCGACCAGCATCTTGCCCTCCAGCCCGACATCGACGATGCCGGCGCGCTCCGACACCATTCCGGCGAGCGCCGCAAGCAGCAGCGGCGTGGCGAGGCGGAGCATGGCCGCCAGCACCGGCAGGACGGCGTCGAGGGCCTCCATCTCAGCCCCGGCGCGGCAGCAGGCGCACAAGCGCCGGGCGCAGCATGGTGCCCAGCGCGCCGGTGAGCAGGATCACCAGGCCCTGGATCAGCACCACGACCTCGGACGGCACGTCCGGCGCCTCGAAGGCCAGCTCCGCGCCGCCCTGGGTCAGCGCGCCGAACAGCAGCGCCGCCAGCAAGACGCCCGCCGGGTGGTTGCGTCCCATGAGCGCCACCGCGATCCCGGTGAAGCCGTAGCCGCCGGAGAAGCCCAGCAGCAGCCGGTGCTGCGCGCCCAGCAGCTCGTTCACCGCGACGCCGCTCGCCAGCGCCCCGGACAGCGCCATGACGCGCACCGTCATCCGCGCCTGGTCGATGCCGGCGTAGCGCGCGACCTCGGCGCTCTCCCCCATGACGCGGAGCGCAAAGCCCCAGGGCGTGCGCCACACCAGCAGCCACACCGCCCCGGCCGCCAGCACGGCGAGCGGAAGTGCGAAATTGACCGGGGCGGAGCTGGGAAACCCCAGGGCGGACAGCGGCGGCAGGTCCGCCGCCGTCGTGAAGCGCCGGGTTTCCGGCGACATGGACCCCGGCGCGATCAGCACGTTCACCACAAGGTACACCAGCAGCGACACGGCCAGGAAATTGAACATGATGGTCGTGATGACGATGTGGCTGCCCCGCCGTGCCTGCAGCCAGCCCGGCACGGCGGCGCAGGCAGCCCCGCAGGCCGCGCCGGCGAGGATCGCGGAAGGCAGCAGCAGCGCCGCCGGCAGCGCCTCCCCGCTGAGCGCCACGAGCGTGACGCCGATCCCGGCCAGGATGGCCTGACCCTCCGCGCCAATGTTGAACAGCCCGCCCTGGAACGCCACCGCCACCGCCAGCCCGGCGAACGCCATGTCGGTCGCGTAGTACAGGGTGTAGCCGATGGCGTCCGCGGACCCGAGGCTGCCCACCGCCAGCGCGGTCAGCGCCGCCGCCGGGTCGTTGCCGGTCAGCAGCATCAACCCGGCGGTGATCGCCAGCGCCAGCAACAGGTTCAACAGCGGCAGCAGCGCCAGATCGACCCAGCGGGGCAGGGCGGCGGGCGATCCGCTCATGCCGGGACGCGCTCCGGCCCGACGCCGGCCATCAGGAGGCCGAGGCGCCGCTCCGTCGCCTCCGCCGCCGCGAGTTCGCCCACCACCCGGCCGTCGAACATGACCAGGATGCGGTCGGCCAGCGCCAGGATCTCGTCAAGCTCCACCGACACCACCAGCACCGCCTTGCCCGCGGCGCGGCAGGCCAGCAGGCGCCCATGGATGGCGTCGATGCCGCCGATATCGACGCCGCGCGTCGGCTGGCCGACCAGCAGCACGGAGGGGTCGCGCTCGATCTCCCGCGCCAGGATCAGCTTCTGCTGGTTGCCGCCGGACAGCAGGCCAGCGCGCAGCGCCGGGTCGGGGGGCCGCACGTCGTGCTCCCGCATCAGCCGCGTCCCGTGCCCGGCGACCCGCCGGGGCGACATCAGGCCGAGCCGTCCGCGATACGCCGGGTCGTCCTGATAGCCCAGGATGGCGGTTTCGCCGGCGCTGGCCCGGCGCAGCAGGCCGTTCCGCAAACGGTCCTCCGGCACGTGGCCGAGGCCCATGCGGCGCAGCGCCGCCGGGTCGAAGCCGGGGCCGGGGAACACCGTGCGCCCGTGCAGGCGGATTTCCCCGGCAATCGGCGCGCGCATCCCGGCCAGCGCCTCCAGAAGCTCGCTCTGCCCGTTGCCGGCGACGCCGATGAGGCCGAGCACCTCGCCGCCGCGCAGCAGGAGGTCGATGCCGCGCACCCGCTCCACCCCGGCGGCGTCCCGCACCACGAGGCCGCGCGCCTCCAGCAAGGCCGGGCC
The DNA here is from genome assembly GCA_964246905.1 of uncultured Acetobacteraceae bacterium. Lineage (GTDB taxonomy): Bacteria > Pseudomonadota > Alphaproteobacteria > Acetobacterales > Acetobacteraceae > CAHJXG01. Next base: position 5,029 of record CAXTTB010000144.1, read on the forward strand.
AGGGATCGGCGCCGGGCGGGACGGCGGCGGCGGCAGGCGGCGCCCGATCATCAGCTCGCCCAGCTCGGCCGTGGAGGTCGCGGCGGTGTCCCGGTGCGCCACCATCCGCCCGGCGCGCATCACCGAAACCCGGTCGGTCACGGCCATGACCTCGCGCAGCTTGTGGGTGATCAGCAGCACGGTGCAGCCCTGGGCGCGCAGCGCCCGCAGCACGCGGAACAGGTCGTCCGCCTCCTGCGGCGCGAGCACGCCGGTCGGCTCGTCGAGGATCAGGACCTGCGCGCCGCGGTAGAGCGCCTTCAGGATCTCGACCCGCTGCTGCGCGCCCACGGGCAGGTCCTCGATGCGGGCATGGGGATCGACGCGCAGGCCGTAGGCGTCGCCGAGCCGGGCCAGCTCGGCTGCGGCGCGGGCGGCGCCATGTGCCAGGAGCGCGCCCCCCTCCGCGCCCAGCAGCACGTTCTCCAGCACCGTCAGCCGCTCCACCAGCATGAAGTGCTGGTGCACCATCTCGATGCCGAGCCGGATGGCGTCGCGGCTGCCGCGGATCGCCACGGGCTGGCCGCGCACCAGGACCGTGCCGGCGTCGGCCTGGTGGAAGCCGTGCATGATGGCCATGAGCGTCGATTTGCCGGCGCCGTTCTCGCCGACGATGCCGTGGATCGTGCCGGCCTGCACCGCCAGGTCCACCGCGCGGCAGGCGTGCACCGCGCCGAACCGCTTGTCGATGCCGCGCAGCTCGATTGCGGGCGGGACCGTCCCGTCCGGCAAGATCAGTTCGGGCAGGCGTTGTCGCTCAGGTAGTCGTGGACAGTGATCTTGCCCGAGGCGATGCCGGCCCGAGCCTCCGTGATCCGGCCGCGCATCTCCGGCGTGACGACGCCCGCGTTGTTCTCGTCGAACGCCAGGCCCACCCCGTCCTCCGCGAGGCCCAGCACCTGCGTGCCCGGATGCCAGGTGCCGGCGCTGGCGGCTTCCAGCGCCGCGCGGGTGGCGACATCGACCCGCTTCACCATGCTGGTCAGCACGTGGCCGGGGTGCAGCATGTTCTGGTTGGAATCGACGCCGATGCCGTACTGGCCGGCGTCCGCCGCCGCCTGCAGCACGCCGAGGCCGGTGGCGCCCGCCGCGTGGAACACCACGTCGGCGCCGCGCTCCATCTGCGAGCGGGCCAGCTCCGCGCCGCGCACCGGGTCGGCCCAGGCGGCGGGGGTGGAGCCGGTCATGTTCTGCAGCACCTCGACCTTCGGGTTCACGGCGCGGGCGCCCTCCGCGTAGCCGCAGGCGAACTTGCGGATCAGCGGGATGTCCATGCCGCCGACGAAGCCGACCTTGCCGGTGGCGCTCCGCATGGCGGCCAGCATCCCGGCGAGGTAGCTGCCCTGCTCCTCCCGGAACAGGATGGACTGCACGTTGGGCGCCTCGACCACCGCGTCGATGATGACGAAACGGAGCGCCGGGAACTCGGCCGCCACCGCCTTCACGGCGGTCGCCTGGCTGAAGCTGACCGCGATGATCGGGGTCAGGCCACGCCGGGCGAAGTTGCGGATCGCCTGCTCGCGCTGGGTGTCGTTCTGCGGCTCGAACTCCCGCACCGCGACGCCGGTGGCCCGGGTGAAGGCCTCGGCGCCGTCATGCACGCCCTCGTTGAACGACTTGTCGAACTTGCCGCCCATGTCGAAGATGACGGCGGGCGCGATCTCCGCCGCCCGGGCAGCCCCGGCGGACAGAAGGGCCAAGAGTGCCGCGGCAAGCAGTGGGCGCATCGTGGGGTTCCTTGGGCAGTTCGGGCCATGGTAGGGCGGAGGCGGTGCGCCATCAATGCGGCACGCTTTACGCGCCACCGCCCCGCAGGCGAGGATGGCGCTCATGACGACCTCCCCCGGCCCCCGCATCGACCATCTCCTCCAGACCCTGCCGCGCGCCTATCCCGGGCCGGGCGGCGCCGTCGCCGTATTGCGGGAGGGCGAGGTGCTGGCCCGGCACGCCTGGGGCTGGGCCAACGCCGAGCGGCGCATCCCGTTCACGCCGCAGACGCTGTTCCGCATGTGCTCCGTCACCAAGCAGTTCACCTGCGCCCTGCTGCTGGACGCCTTTCCCGACCCGTCCGTGCTGGACGCCGACGTGCGGGCGCGGCTGCCGCTGCTGGAGGGGGAGGCGCCCGGCGCGCTGCACCTGTGCCACAACCAGTCGGGCCTGCGCGACTACTGGGCGGTGGCGATGCTGCACGGGGCGCCGGCGGAATCCGCGTTCGGCGACACGGAGGCCGCCCGGGTGGTCGCCGGCACCCGGACGCTGCAGTTCGCGCCGGGCAGCCGCTATTCCTACGTGAACCAGAACTTCCGCATCCTGTCGGACATCCTGCAGGAACGCACCGGGCGGAGCTTCGCGGAGCTGCTGCGGACCCGCATCTTCGAGCCGGCCGGCATGGAGCGCGCGATCCTCGCCGCCGACACCCGCGCCATGCCGGACGGCACGGAGGGCTACGAGGGCACGCAGGCGTCCGGGTTCCGCCCGGCGGAGAACCGCATCCTGTGGACCGGCGACGCCGGGCTGGGCGCGTGCCTCGACGACATGATCGCCTGGGAGCGGCACATCGACGAAACGCGGGACGACGCGGACGGGCTGTACCGCCGGCTGTCCGCCCCGGTCAGCTTCGCGGACGGCGCCCCGGCCACGTACGGCTTCGGCCTGGGCCGGTCCACCGAATCGGGCCGTCCCGCCACCGGCCACGGCGGCGCGCTGCGGGGCTGGCGCAGCCACCGGATGCACCTGCCTTCGGAGCGCGTCTCGGTCGTCGTCCTGTTCAACCACCTGTCTGACGCCCGCGCCGCGGCGCTGGACGCGCTGGCCGCCGTGCTGGGAGAGGACCGGATGCCGCCCGGCGCCCCGGCGCCGATGCCGGACTGGCTCGGCGCGTACATGGAGCCGGAGACCGGCCTCGCCGTGCGGATCGACGCGGCGGGGGCCGGGCACGTGCGGCTGCGCTACGGCCACTCGGCCGAGCGGCTCGAGGTGCAGCCGGCCGGCACGGCGGGCGGCGGCGGCCCCCGGCTGCG